>JAUXVD010000004.1 GCA_030684575.1 Nitrospirota bacterium
TTATCAGTCTCCTCACTTGCCGGTCCGTGACCATGCGCCCTCCCTTGGTAGAGCGAAGAGGGTACAGGACTGGCGGTTAGGAGGCGCGGCACCCCGCAATTCTAGTTGTCGTTACCCCGCAATTCTAATTGTCGCTGAACAAGTTGGATTTCATGCTAATCAAATGCCTAGCGGAAAAGGCTACCCTTGTAGTAACAGGAGACGACGATCAAGCAATCTATGGATTCCGGGGATGCACGCCGGACTACATTATTGACCTAGAGCAACATCTTGGGCGGAAGGTTAGCTCATATGAGCTTCAAGTAAACTATCGTTGCCCACGCAATATTGGGCTGCTGCCAGTTTAGTTGACACCAACCTACGCTCATTCTGCCTGCCGTTCGAACGCCATCGGACTCAGATAGCCCAACGTCGAGTGCCGCCGCGTGGGATTGTAGAAGCGCTCGATGTAATCGAACACGTCCGCTTTGGCTTGGTCTCGCGTGCGGTACGTTTTAGCCGCTGTGCGTTCGGTCTTGAGCGAGGAGAAGAAGCTCTCCATCGCGGCATTGTCCCAGCAGTTGCCGGATCGGCTCATGCTACAGGTCACGCCATGGTCAGCCAGCAGCCGCTGGAAAGGCTCGCTGGTGTATTGGCTCCCCCGATCCGAATGATGCAGGACCGCCTCAGGCTTGCCTCGCCGCCAGATCGCCATCACCAGTGCATCGGTGACCAGTTGCGTGGTCATCGTCGCATGCATGGACCAGCCAACCACCCGTCGCGAGAACAGGTCCACGACCGCGGCCACGTAGAGCCAGCCTTCGGCGGTCCAGAGATAGGTGAAGTCGGCGACCCATTTGCGATTGACCGACGCGGCCGTGAACGTCCGGTCGAGCACATTCGGCGCGACGGCGCTTGTCGACCGCACGCCAGTATCCAACGGCATCTTCCGGCGCCTGGGGCGGGCGCGCAACGCCGCGTGTCGCATCAGCCGCTCGATCCGATGTCGGCCGCAGGAGACTCCGTCCGCTAGCAGATCGTGCCAGACACGCCGGGCTCCATAGGTCCGGTCGCTGGCGAGAAAGCTGGCTCGCACCCTGGTCAGCAGCTGATCGTTGGCCCTTGCCCGGGCACTCGGCGATCGGGTTCGCCAGACATAGAAGCCTGCCCGCGAGACCCCGAGCGCCTCGCACAACCACCCCGCCGGCCAAATCCCCCGGTGCTTCGCGATAAAGGCGAACTTCATAGCGCCTCCTTCGCGAAGTAGGCCGCGGCTTTTTTTAGGATATCGCGCTCCGCCTTTAGCTTGATGACTTCTCGGCGGAGCCGAGCCAGTTCCGCCTGCTCAGGCTTCATCTGCCCCTGGCCCGGAAAGGCCTGTGCCGCATCGGCGGCAGACTCCTGCACCCATCGGCGCAACACCGTCCCATGCACGCCCAAATCCCGCGCAGCTTGCGCCACCGTCACCCCGCGCTGCTGGATTAACTTCACCGCCTCAATTTTGAACTCTCGCGTAAACTTCCGTCGCTCCATGACCTACCTCCGGTTTCATTCATACACCTAACTCGGTGTCTTTGAAACCGGCAGCAGCCCAATGCCGACTTTGGCCGCTACGTGTCGGGTGTTGATCCAAGCCTCCATCGCCTGTTCGAAAACTACTTCTCCTTCGATGGAAATTGGGCTGATTTTGAAAACACCCTTGCGCATCTCGACGTTGATCTCATACTTGACGAAGCGTCCGCTTCCTTTGTTCCATATTCTGCAGACTATTGGAGCGATGCGTTTCATCATGACTACCAGTATGAGATAGATCGCATCGTCAGTTCGCTATCGGAGAAATTAAAAAGACGATTCACTGAATGGATCTGTCGACTGACCATTCCCAGCCCATCCTCTTTCCAAATACCGTTGCTCGACCTCCCGTTGCATGCGCTGTATCTAACCTTCAATTACACGAATACGCTTCGGAAACTCTACGATGTCTCGTCTAGCCGCATCACCTACATTCACAACTATGCCGCCGGTCCTGACTCTGATCTGGTACTTGGGCATGGCATCAATCCCAAGACGATTGCGTCCCTTAATGCTCGCGCCGATCTTGAAGATCAAGACACGCGCGTTACGCAGGCGAACGAATGCATCGACGACTACTTCTCCAGAACCTACAAGCCAACTGATCGCGTTATTTCAGCCCATCAAGATTTTTTCGATTCTCTGTCGGACGTCAAGCGCATTTGTGTTCTTGGGCACTCACTCTCTGAGGTGGACTGGCCGTACTTCGCACTGATTGCAGCAAAAACCAAGGCGTCCGACCCGCACTGGATTGCCTCTTATCACGATGAAACGAAGATTCCTCTGATGAAAAAGGCGTTTTTCGAGTTCGGCTTACCGGCCGTAAAAGTCACGTATGCACGCATCACCGACATCCATCCTGAAACCTAACCCTGCGTTCGAGGCGACCTGCACGAAAAGCCGCACAGGCGCCTCATTGAAGGTGCATCAAAGACAGTGGCTGTCAACACCTATGAGCGTAATGCGGAAGCAAGGGCTAAGTGCATCAAACATCACGGCTATAGATGTGCCGTATGCAAGTTAGATTTTGCTGTGATCTAAGGCTCAATTGGTGACAAATACATCCACGTTCACCATGTAATCTGGCTTTCGGAGATCGGACGGGAGTACGTTCTGAATTCGATTAAGGCCCTCGTGCCTGTCTGCCCGAACTGCCACGCGATCAATCATCGCACTAGACCAGCCATGTCAGTAGAGCAGATAAGAAGGCACTTGGAAGAGAGAAGTGGCAAAGACATATAACCAGTTGCTCCATCGGACGCCAAGAAGGCTAGCGCCTTTTTGGCGCCGCTGAGTTTCGCGTTAATGCGACAGGGCTGAGGCCCGCTTTATGGCGGTGCGATCTCGGCGCCGAACTTCTGCACTCTGGCCGACACTTGCCTGATGCCCTTACAGGCAAATCACGACCCAAACCAGATGTACACGACTGACCGCTACCAGAGGGGGACTTACGCCGATCCGCATAAGAGCCCGTGATCGATGATCGATGGGCCGTCACTCATTGCACCACCGTCGATGATGGGATATTGTTCACGATCATTGAAGGTGTGTTATGCGGATAGAAAATAGCAGATCCGGTTCTTATATGGATCCGCCTGAACATTGTTATCCGGACCCTATGGGGCGACGGTTTGAGGAAGCGCCACTGTGGAGATAAACACCCTCTCGGTCGTCATTGGCATCATCGTTGGTGTCGTCACGATTGTTGGTGCCCTCAGCGGGGCATTCAAATGGCTTTGGCAGAAGCTGGTCGGGTTCTTGAAGGGCAGCGACGAGCTTGCGCTCAATGTACCCAAGAAGACGCTCATCATCCTGCCTAAGGCGGACGGGAGGTCGTGTTGGTGGCACATGGGGGCAATGGCCCAGAAGCCAGCCATGCAGATTGTCGCTCGATACACGGTCACCAACATGACCAAGATCGGGATCGTACCCACGGTTGCCAGGATGCGAAAACCCAAGTCACTCGGCCACGTAATGGTGCGCGACATCAATTCGCAGATGCACGGGGCGTTCGTGATCCCGCCAGGAGAGTCGACAGACCTCCACCTAGACTTCTGGATCGTGCCTCCTGTTCGGAAAAAAGGCGAGACCTTCATCACCGACGTTGCCGTCTTGGATCAGTTCGGCAACGAGCACTGGATTCGCCGTGTCGAGTTTGCATATCAGTAGTCAAGCCATGAGCGCCAATAGCGCCGGGCCGGATAACAACGGCTTGCACCAGACAGGGCGCGGAGGTGCGGCCGCTTCGCGGCCGGTCGTTGAGGCGCGCCCTGCAGGTGAAGCCGGGTGTTAGACTCAGGGAACGGGTCGTGTAATGGGAAGCCGTTACTATAGCGAAAGACTTGCAGGCAAGGCACCTCGGGAGGACGAAACGATCTCGGCCGCCTTCTGGGGCGGCTTCGTCGCGTTTGTAGAATCTCGGTCCCGAGACGGCTGGTTTGCCGAACGCTATCCCAGCCACTGCTTCGAGGCACCTCTTCCGGTAGAAACCGATGCGTCCGCCCTTGGCGCAGCATTCGCGGCGCACAATCCACGAGTTCCCTGGCCGCTCGACGGGCGGACCCCACCTGATACGCTTGAGGTTTTGGACTCGGTCGAGTTCTTCGCCCAGATCGTGTCGATGCCAACAAGTCGGACCTACCACGATTACGGGAAGCACAACCACATCACTGCCTTCGATCCGGAGAGCGGCTTCGCCAAGTTTCAGCGGGAGATCAATACAATGCTCCGGCGATGCGGTCATCCCTACGAACTCGATTCAAGTGGCGAGATCCAGCGAGTAGGCCCGCCTGTCCTGCGGGATGAGCTTGCATCGGTCTTCGCGAGTGGTGACACCGAACTTGATCACCTTCTCGCTATTGCCTGCCTGAAGTTCAAGCATCCAGACTGTGAGGTCAGAAAGGAGGCGCTGGAGAAGGTCTGGGATGCTTGGGAACGCCTCAAGACCATTCTTCCAGGTGACAAGAAGACTAGCGTTAAAGCTCTTCTCGACTCTGCGGTGGTTGAGCCCACGTTCCGTGAACGTATCGAGCGAGAGGCTCGGGAACTTACGGAGATTGGAAATACGTTCATGATTCGGCACACGGAGACCAGCAAAGTTCCGATCGAGAACAGTCACCACGTTGACTACCTCTTCCACCGGATGTTTGCCCTGATCCTTATGGTCTTGCGCGTTCGACGAGGGACCTGTGTCTAACCTGCCGCTGCATCCGACGAGCGGTGCGGCCGCCGAGACCGGATCTGAGCTGTTGTGCGCGCCGCTCGCGGCTGAGCGGCAAGGCGTCAATGCGACAGGGCTGAGGATCGCATTGTGGCGGTGCGATCTCGGCGCCGAACTTCCGCACTTGGCCGAACTGTGACCGTCGTCATGCGACCCAAAGCCGAAATGCACGACCGACGGCTATCAGGTGGTCCAATCGAATGACGGCGCCGTCGGTTCCCGCACGGTGTAAAAGAACAAACTTTCACAGCACTGCGGGCACCTAACGGTACTGCTGAAGAAGGATTGTCTTTAAGGCAAACTGAACATTGTTACCGCTGTCTCAGGTTTCGTTAGTTCCTCCGCTTCTCTCATATCGTGCCCAATATGCTTGCAAGCGTCGGAAGCCTGAATCTGAAGATAAACTGGACTCTGTTGAACTGATTTGGTCCAAACAGGTTTTCAGATCTTTGGCTGGCCATGGATCATGTTCATCCACAATTGCAATGAGCAGAGATAGGGACGCCAGGGGATATTTTGTCGCAAGACCCGATTCAGCAAGTTCGCTTAGTGGTAGGTAAAAGTTCTTGGTTTTAATCAAGAACGGCATCAAAAATGCCACTGCCTCAGGGAAAAGTGACCGGGCGAGAACACAAATCCTCGCTAAAGCAGTCGATTCATGACTGGAACGCTTATCATATGATTTTGGCCAGATTGACTCAATGAGAGGCTTAACCCGGTTACTCCAATACTCTTCACTCCGATCCTCTGCGCCCTCAAGAGACCGTACCAACATCACAGCCGATTCAGCTAACCCTTGTTTAGGCAAGGCATTGAACGCCTCTCTCAATTCATTTGTCATGAAATGCTGACCTAGCTCCAGTGCTGCCACTGTGAGCAGGGAAGCGTATTGCGAATCGTGTTTCCCAAGATCAGGGTAATGGTGAGCTGTCGCGAGAAAAGAACTCTTAAATGCATCCAACAATTCAGCACTTAGCCGTGGTGTCCATAAATAACCTTCCCATACTCCCTTCGCCTCAACCGGATTGGTGTCCCAGTTAAAAACTGGCAGCAACATTTGCGTGGTCCATACCGGGTCACCTGAGTATAGGGATCTGAGATGTGCAGCCATGATGACCCGACCATGAACGTACTCCCTTGGCTGCGGATCGAAGAGTCGTGTTAGTCTAAGTTTAATGGGTTCAGGCAATCCTGAATCAACCGCTGGCTCAGTCTGATACCAGAAGTCGAGGAGAGCCTCCGTGGCTTGCCCAACAGGATTGTTGATTGCAGCATGAACAGGCTTACCATCTGAAACGTCATCAGTAGCATACTCCAAGATCTTGTCGAGGAGCTGAAACCATAATTGATGTGAAGATGACGGTACCTGCCTCGCTAACCTCTTGAGCCACCAACCATAGGCGTGCTTGAGGTTGGAGTATGTATCTATGGGCACCTGAAGCAGGGACGGTCCAATCTCGCTAAGGCTCGTCAAACCAATTTCACTCTCAGCAAACACCTGCAATGCTACTCGCCATACACCAGCATTCCAGATCCCATTTTCTCCGAGAATACGAATTGCTGCCATTGCCTTATCTGGAGCGGTTTGACAGATATCTTTCCAATCATCTTCGTACCAATGATCATCGACAGGGCGAGTCTTGAGTGCGTTCACCAACTGTTCATGTTGTCTCGGCAAAACGATATGAGTCCTAAAACTTCTTCCTGAACCAGATTCCATCCGATAGGGAAATTGGTCTTGGTCATCTGGTGAAAGCTGCCATTGTGGAAATCTACCGGAAATTGCGGCAAGACGTTCCTTTGCCTTACCCGTCATTTCAGAACCCGTTGTTTCCCATATTTTCAATCGCAACCAAGTCTTACGGTCCACTATCCCACTCCACTCTTCATCCTGGAGGTCTTCGCGATACATGCTCCGCGGTGGCCCAGCCAAGATAACCTTGCAGAGTTCACTCCTCTGAGAAGCATCAAGCCTGGCAACTAGATGTATTAGCAGGCGCAGTGATTCTCTCTGAGTTTCAGGTGACCACAACCACTGAGCATTATCCTGCAACAAGAATTTTAGTCCCTGTGTGTGGTTGATAAGGGGAGATTCTGTTGCAACGTGGAAGACCAGCCTTTTGAAGAGCGGGTATTTGATCAGATTCCATCTCTCCAATTCAGACTCTGCCAGAGTAGGCGCACCCGTTGATGTTGATAGCCATGCATCTCGACAAATTTTGATCAGAGCAGTCCAATCATGGAAATTATTATTTTGAGGATGGTCAGATATAGATGGACGGGCGATGTATGAAAGGTCGCTTTGCCAGGAAACTTCACCCAGCTCGGCCATTAGATCCAAGGCTTCTTGCAGGCATGTCGTAAATTCAGAAAGTGAGTCAATTGCCAGCTTAGGCCAGTCAGTGCACTCTTTGATCTCGTTCAGTTTTTCCCAGGGAGATTCTCCGATCCGAAGACATATTTCCCAACTAGCGTAGTCCCCGGCTAGTTTTGCTCTAAGGCGATCTCCTTGATCCTCCTCGCCATTTTCCCGTTGCGCGTCCCACTGTAATGGCTCCCTGAGTCCCACAATGGGACGAAGCATCTGCGACAACTCTCGTTTTAGAGAAACACTCCAACCAAACCGCTTGAACCGATTGCACCAACGATAGAGAGACATTGAAGAATAATTCCGCATGCTCGTCGCGAGTCCAGCACAAATCAATCTCCAGATCAAAGCAAGAGGCCCAGAAATCCGAGGAGGATCGGCAATCAGCTCCCGGGTTACCAATTCTCTAAACTGTGGATGGAGTAAACAGCCACTCTTGATGACCCATGTAAGCACCTTCTGTTGGTCAAGATGGCGGCATATCCATCTTGCGATATGCCCCATCACCTCGTCTAAACGAGGCGCAAGGAAATCAGCATCTGCGAGTGACACAAGCGCCATGTTGGAATTGTTATTCTGTGGCGCTGGACGATTTACTAAAGAAAATGATTTCACATCTTCGATAGAAAATGGCTTTGTTACCCCAAGGCTGGAGAGATCGGATATTTTGAATCGTGACTCTGCAAAAACGTCGAGCCATTCAACCGGCGGTATAGGATCTAGATCGGCAAAGGCCTTAGTCACCGTTGGATCCATCAAAGCCCAGATTACTCGATCAACCTGACCATCACTTGCATTGGGTGAAGGAGGCATAACGGCTTCACGGGCTATGATGGCTCGCTTGCCAGTCATTCCGTCTCGGTATAGTCCTGCCCATTCAAAAAGAGTCTTGTGCAACAGATCATGGCTTCCAGCTTCGCAATAGAGAATGGGAACAACTCCTTTGGCTTGCCAATCTCGTTTATCTGCGTCCTCGCGTCCTTCCCTGAAGGGAGCAAACGCAAAGACATCGTCCGATTCTTCTCCAAGAATCCTGTCTGCCGCGAGTGCATCAAGCATATATCTGAGGACTGGATCGCCGAGGCTATATCCCACAAAGCAGACGACATAATTGCGAAATAGCTCTGTAACAAATCGGCTAGCCCAGCGCTCGGTAAGATAAGCCAGACCAAAGTCCCCACTTGATACGACGAGGCTATTCAGTGCTGTCGGATCATTGTCTTTCGGAAGCAACCCATGAAGATGAACAAGGCCGTTCCATCGGCTTTTCTTTGGTATTGGGAGTAAGGGAGCAGCATACGGCATCAGGGAGGGGTCCACTTCGAGAAAAATTCGATCGAAGTTTGTTGTAACTACTCTCAGAGAATTATCTTTTGACTTTCCTAGCGTGAGAATGGCCTTGTGAGTATTTGTTGAAATGGGATTCGCCAGGTCTGGCGGAGTGAGGATGGTCTGAATCTTTTCACGGACCATCGGACGATTCCTGATTCTTCTTTCCAGCAGATCAATAGCCACATCAAACCGTTTTTCCTCAAAAGCTGCCTTTTCAGTAGAATTAAGGTCCTCGCCAAGATCCTCAAAAAGTCTTCGAGCAAGCCCCTCGAAACCCGGCAATCCCGCTGGATACGAAATGCCTGCACCGCAAAAGAAAACGACCTTACCATCCTCATGAGACTCCACCAATCGGTCAGGAACCTCGGGGCCGCCTTTAATAAATCGCACTAGGATCTCGCCTCAATGAACAAAGCTAATAGGCTAGGAAGTATACGTCAGAATGATTAGATCAGAAAGGAGGGCGTTCTTGTGCAAACAGTCGTGAGAGCGAGGAGATCGCTTAGTTTTGCCCCAACGGTCACTGATGTGGTTACGCAGATCTTGATAACCAAGCGGCTGTGCGGATTGGAGTTAGCCGCCTGCACAGTCGCCCCAAGTTTCAATTGACTCCATATGGGTATGAGCGGGGCCATGAGTATCTTCCCCTATCTTTTCAGTGGTTTGATTTATTGACGGTGCAAGTCGAATTCTTGATTCACATGATTTCGAGAACTTACGGAACGACACTTGGGCAGCTTTTGTGGACGCCGACACGAGGTTAGGTAACTGTTCTACGACCCTCCTCAGACCCAATCCAGCCAAGCGTAGCGTGAAGCGCGCACAATCTCTAATGAACGGCAGCTTTCCGGCGCGGGGATTGCCTTAGCGACTGTCGCAAAGTGGCCGTTCTTCGACCATCGGTATCCGACCCTGAGCCGACGTCCACGACCGACGGCTACCGGAGGGGGGATCTTACGCCGATCCGCATAAGAACCCGTGATTCATGGGCGCCCAGTCGCAACGCATTGAAACGGCAGCAACTATGGCGTATTGTTCACGAACCGTAGTGGTGTGTTATACGGACAGAAAATGCAGATCCGGCTCTTATGCGGATCGGCCTAAACGTAGTTAGGCTGCACCACAACTTTCATACCGTCCGGCCATCATGAGCATAATTCACGTCAATCAGATCAAGAATCAGGTCGTGCGGCTCTTTGAGTCCTTGGTTGACTTGAGCGATCTAGGAAGCCCACCCGCTGAAATTCGGGAGGCCTTCTTTCTTACGCGTGGTCTGGCTGCATACGCTATCCACTACCTCTCAGGATCTACTCCGGCAGACGCAGCTGGCGCCGTAACGGATGCCGGCAACGACAATGGCCTCGATGCCATTTACTTCGACGAGCCGAACAAGCGACTCTATTTAGTACAGTCCAAGTGGATTAAGGATGGCTCCGGTGAGCCTAATAACGGGGAAATCAAGAAGTTCGTTGCGGGTGTACGCGACCTCGTCAATCTGCGATTTGACCGCTTTAACCCGAAGATAGCCGCGAAGCAGACAATCATTTCTGCTGCGCTGAATGATCCCTCGACACGCTACGAGGTGGTTGTAGCACACACCGGTGCTAGCCGCTTGGCTCCCCCTTCGATGCGCGACCTCGAAGACTTGGCCGCCGAGTTCAACGATGTCAGCGAAGTGCTATATGTCAGCGTGCTGAACCAGGCGGAGCTTCACAAGTCGCTAACAGCTGGAATTGCGGGGGAACCGATCAACCTCCAGATCGGAATAAAGTCCTGGGGGCGGAAGGATACCCCGCATGAAGCCTACTACGGACAGGTCTCGGCCGACCAAATCGTTGCCTGGTGGACGCAATACCGCCAGCGTCTCTTTGCCAAGAATCTGCGCAATACGCTCGGCGAAACCGATGTTAATGTGGAGATGCGACAAACAATTGAGCAAACCCCCAGTTTGTTTTGGTACTTTAACAACGGGATCACGATCCTAACGAAGAAGGCTACTAGGCCCATGGCTGGCGGTGCCGGCAATGACTTTAGTATCTTCCACTGCGAAGACATTAGCGTTGTAAACGGAGCACAAACCGTCAGTACAGTCGGAAAGTCCGGCGAAGCCAATCCCACGAGCGCTAAAGACGTCTACCTTCCTGTACGAATCATCGTACGCGGGCAAGACGACTCATTCGCAGCCGACGTCACCCGTACCAACAATCGCCAGAACAAGATCGAAAACCGAGACTTTGTCACTTTGGACCAGGAGCAAACGCGAATCCGCACCGAACTAGCGATCGACAACATCGATTACCAGGTGCTACGAGGGGACTCTGTGCTTCGAGCTGAAAGTGCTTTCGACCTCGTGGACGCGACTACTGCCCTTGCATGTGCCTCGGGTGCTGTCCGGCTCGCCGTCCAATTGAAACGCGAGATCGGCAAGCTCTGGGACGACATCTCAAAGGCGCCATATCGCGAGCTTTTCAACGCGTCAGTGGTAGGTATTCATGTATGGCGGTGTGTTCAACTCCAGAGAAGAATCGATCGGGCTATCGATGGTTACGTAAAGCGAGTCAATTCCTACAAGGACTATGGCCTAGTAACCCACGGCAATCGCATCATTGCAACCCTCGCCTTCGAGGCACTCGCTGTTCAGCGCTTCAAGGAGCCCGCATTCGACCCGATTGCTACGATCACCGATGAGGCAATCATCGCTCTCGTGGATGCCCGGGTCAAGATTCTGAGCGATCTCCTCGAAAAACACTACCCCACTTCCATTATCCCAACATTGTTCAAGAATCTGAAGAAGTGTGAGCACTTGGCGACAGAAGCACGGAAGGTACTCGCAGCTGCAGCCTAGCCCGCGCTTGAAGCTGACGAGGGCGTAAACGCCTCAGCAGCTTAAGGGCAGTTCGTTAAGGCGACAGGGCTAAGGACCGATTTATGGCGGTGTGATCTCAGCGCCGAACTTCCGCTCAGGCGGATATCAGACGTTGGCCGTTGAGTCGCCGTCTAACGAGGCTGAGAAAACCCCCTTGAGGGCTCGAGTAAATCGTTTTCGGTGGTCGCTTGCCCCTTCCCACGTTAGAGATCGTTGAATACAGGGCGTTCTGGCGGGTTGTTTTTTTATTTCATCACAGCCTTATTTCTCCGTCTGGGGGTTTCCTACAGACTCGTTGGATTCTCGCGCACTAAGCAGGCGTCGATCCGCGGAGGGAAAACCTGCCTCCCTGACCACGAGGCGGTCGCGCGACCCGTGGGCGTGTGGATCTCCTCCTGCCATTCCTTACACCGTCACGCTCATCAATCAAATGGACCACGCCTTAAAAGGGCGATCAGTGGAGACAGGGATAGAGTGAGATGGAGTGCGACCTGGAAGCGGGAGCAAAACCGGGAGTAGTACAACGCGAACCGGTGGGCTTGCACGGAACAAGACTCATCACCGGCTCCCCTCCCATCGCACCGTCCTGAACATCTAGAAAGCCCTGAGAAGCTTTTATGGACAGGGGCGACAGCAATGGTCACTCTCGCCATCCCACACGCGCCTGAGAGCCTTGACACCTCCTCACGGACAGCCTAGCCTTCCCGTCACCGATCTGATGCGTGATGGATGACATGGGAGGGAACCCATGAAATCGAAGCACCCGATCACATCGAAGACGACGCGCCAGAAACCAGCCCGCCGAACGAAACCAGGTTCCCCCACACCTGCCGTATCGGCAATTCTCCACGAATGGATTGCCATACGAGCCTACGAGATTTACAAGCGACGTGTCCGCTAAGGTCCTCTTGATGACTGGTTTCAGACGGAGCGGAGATTCTCGGACAAAAGAACACACGGAATGCTGACATGCCGCATCGTGGTGGATACGCCAATGAGGAGCAAGACTGACGGCGAGACAAACCAACCACCGAAATACAACCATTTGCCCCACTTGGCTCTTGCACCCTATACGCATCCCTCCTAGAATGAACTTCCCTGCGAGGCTCCTATGCCTTCACGATTCGTCTCTGCCGTCGCTTCCCCGTGCAATACTCTGTGACCTATCGTAATGGTCTGTCTGAAGGCCACGGTTTGACCTGGAATCTTTCGGTAAATGGGTGGCGACTCTCTCTGGGAATCTGCCGATGCGACCAGGGGAAACCCTCTCGCCGACTGTCAGGCTGCCAAATGAGCAACACATCGAAGTCCACGAGGCGGTTGGGCGATGGTCGAGAGGGCAAGAATTCGCGATTGAGAATATTGTGGTGGAGCCGCACACACATGCGCGGCTGTTGCATTATGTCAAACGACTCATCAAGGAGCCCAGTATTCACAACAAGGAGGTATAGAAATGAAGACGGTTGCGTCTCTAATGCTGGCTTGCGCGCTGCTCGTTCCCGTTGATAATGCGTGGAGCAGTCCGCCCGCGCTCAAAGGTGATTCAGAATGGACAAATCAGCACAAATCGGCTTTGAAGCTGACCGTCGAGGCCAGCGGAATGGTATCGGGAACTTTTACTACAGCCGTGGGATGTGGGGCTGGTAAGGCCCGCAAAGTTGTTGGGACGATGAATGGACTTGCCATATCCTTCTTAGTCAACTTCGATGAATGCGAATCCATCACAGCTTGGAACGGACATCTCCTTGTGGACGGAGGGAATGAGAGCCTTTCCACGCTATGGCATCTGCCTATTGGTGTTAGTCCAGTAACCTTCAAATCGACACTGGCGGGAGCAGATATATTCACTAGAAGCACCGTAAAGTCGGGTTGTAAACCCGGTTCCCTCTCACTCATGGGCGTAGGTTGTTGAGATCCGTTTCACAGCAACCAGGACGCGAACGAGCGACGGAAAAGGAAGATGAGAAACGACCACCCCAAACGCGACAGCATGTCCCTTGAAGAGGCCACCAGCTCTAACATGTGGGAGATCGCCGCAATTATGGAAGTGCTCGAACGAAAGGGCCTGTGCACCATAGGCCTGCAGATTCAACCCGCCTAGTCCTACGTAACACCGAGCCGGGGATCTCCCGAGGCCCCAATAGTGCCTCCTTGTGATATACTAAGGAATACACACGTTAGTCTGAGGAGACACCATGGCCAAGATTCTGGTGATTGATGATGAGCAGGGCATCCGGGATCTCCTCGACACACTGCTTTGCCGAAAAGGCTATGACGTGGTCGTCGCGGAGAATGGCCAGAAGGGTCTGGATCTCTTTCGTCGAGAACACCCCGATGTCGTGGTGCTTGATCTGAAAATGCCAGGGATGGATGGGCTCACGGTCTTGCGACAGGTGCGCAATATCAACCCAAAGCAGCCGGTGATCATTTTGACGGGGGCAGGGACTCCTGAGATGGAACAGCAGATCCATGCGCTGGGGGTGACCGAGTACGTCGAAAAAGAATTCTCGCTGCATCTCCTGGGGGACTCGCTGAAGCGCCTACTCCTCTAGACCTATCTTCCGACGTAGCGGGTGTCCGTTACGCGGCTCCGACGACACACGCCTGCCAATCAATGCAAGTTTTTCCGCATCCCCTGTCTTGTGGTTTGATCGTCCCCTGCCTAAAACACGCCACACCGCGAGGCTCTCAGGCCCTTCTTGATTCGCCACTATCGCCGTTTTCCCCTGCAATGGGTCGTCATGGACAACACTGGCCTGGCTCAAAGGGGGAAGGTCATGGAGGGTAATGCACAAAGCGTCGAGAGCGTGAGATCGATGACCCAGCAAGTGAGCCGACTGGTAAGACTTACTATTGTCCTATTTTCGACACAACAAATCGCCGCGATGACTGGACTGGAGCAATTTCAGAAAGGTGTCCGACTAACCCAGGCGAGGTGATACCACAAGCAGATCTTTCGCGCTTCGGAATCAGCACATCTTCTGCAACAACCGACTACTCTTTCTTTTTCGACGGAACCCCTTTCCCCATATGCTTCTCCATCTGACGCACTAGCACACTCAACTTCACTTTCAGCGCATTGGCGATCTTCTCCATATTGAGGAGACTGACATTTCGCTCCCCGCGCTCAATGCCGCCTATGTAGGTCCGATGCAACTCAGCCCGTTCTCCTAGTTCTTCCTGGGACATCCCCGCAGCTTCTCTCGCTTTGCGCGTAGCCTTCCCAAACGCTTCCTGATCTCGATTTCTGGATTTCACAGAAGAGAGGCTACAAACAAGAAGACTATCAGTCTACAGACTTTAAGTAGCAGTATTGTTGACACCTGAAGAGAACCTGCTACCCTTACTGATGACTATAAGTATCATCTAAGCAGAACGAAGGAGCACTGATATGAAGGTATGGTCTTGCCTGTCTAGAAGGTTCATGCATTGGGTCTCATCCGCTCTCTTCGCGTGCCTCACGCTCTGCCTTCTTTTTCAGCCAACGGACACACACGCAGAGTCCTATGTGGCTGGTTTCGCTGGTTATGGATTGTCTGCACAGTTGAGTGACGTGAGGGGGACAGGGGGCATTTCAGGTAATACAGGATCGAATCTTGGTCTTCAGAACTCCCCGATCTATGGGCTGAAGGTGGGGCATTTTCTAGATGACCTAAAGTACTTTGGTGCCGAGGCGGAACTGTATACCGCCACTCCCTATCTCAAGCAACAGCAGCTCACGCTGAGTAGCCCAACAGGGTCACAAACTGCCACCATTCCGGGAGCCCACCTGCGAGTGACAACGGCAGCCTTGAATGTGGTGTATCGATACCCAGGACACGTCATTCAACCATACGCGGGTGTGGGGCTCGGATTGTTTTGGTTCACCACTCCCACTTCAACGGCAGGCTCGGCAGTCCGACCGGGCTTAAACGTCCTGGCAGGAACGCGTGTGCTTATCACGCAACAGATAGCCCTCTTCGGAGAATACAAATACAACCACTCAAGCTTTCCCGGCGGGGATTTCAACGCCAACTACAATGCGCACTTCGTCGTATTTGGGGTGGGGTATCATTTCTGACGCGTGTGACTGATGCCGAGGTGGCGGGAGGGTGTCCCGGTCTCTATTGACCTTTGTTGGAAAGGCCGAAAGCCAAATTGGCTTGTTCTATTTCGAATTTGAGGGCATCAGACAGAGCTGGAAGACACGTTAGGAAGATTGTATTTACAGGGCTCCGTTCGAGACATGAGGCGTCGTTAGATGGAACGTCGATTCCTGCGAACCGTACATGATCGAGGCAAACGAAACCCTGGTGCGTTTTGTACGCGTTGGGAAGGGTGGAACTATCCGGGTGACTTGGGAGACACAATTACACATAGAGGTCACCCGAAGAGATGGCCAGAACGGGGCGATTGTAGTTTCCGAGTTCCTGAAGGCTCAGGAGTATATGCATTGCTGTATCATCCCTCACGATATGATGATGCAAAGGCCTATGTCTTGTACATCGGGGTCGCCGGAAGTGACCTCTGGAAGGAATTGACTCAAACGCGTAAGCGTTTTGCTGCCCATTGGCCGACAGCGATGATTGCAATTGTCTTTGCGGGTACGAAAGCGATGAATCAGGCTAATAGTTGGGAATACCACCTCATCCGCTATTACTGTCCTCCTTGGAATACCCGTTTTATTAAGCAGGGGCGGAAGTCCCTTCCCGTTGGGAAGACTGAACGTGGGTAATGCGCATGTATCAGTCGCATGTGATTGCAATGCTCTCGCATTGCATGGTGGACACACTCAGTTGCGAACACCCTCTGCATGAGTTACAAAACCATAGTTCCACGTCACGAATAGAGTTACGTGGCCTCGCCGACCGTTGACTGGCTCACCGAAACGCGAAGGATTCAATATCCTCTGTTTCCCCTCTCCCCAACGCCAATAGCCATGCCTCTAAACCCTGCCTGATGTGATCGCTCTAAGCGGTTGGCAAAACGCTGCTCCGAAGTGCGAGTGGGAATGTTCCTTAACCAGAGGGTTAGGGGACAGATAGGTGAGTACTTGTGCCATGGACACAGCACAGGACGAGCACAGCGCATTGTGTTGCGGATCGCGTCTCCAATAGTAATCATAGGTTTATTCTCTGACCCGCGGAGGGAAAACCTGATTCCAGCCTCACGATTCTGTGAAGCGAAACATTGCCGACCTCGCCTAAAAAGGTCGATCAGTAGAGATAGGGATAGCGCGAGTGAGCTGGAGTCAGATTTTGAGGACGACACCCTGCTGGAGGTCGCCCTCCCCTCCCCGCGCCCCGGTGATTCGGACCCCTCGCCTACACCACGCCGACACGTCCCCGACTGGGCATAGGCAGCAGTCTTGACCTGGTCAATCAATCAACGACTTGGCGGGCTGGGAACGCAACGGATCTGCTGATCGCCCATCAGCCGCCTCGCCGCCCTCGGCTCGGAGTTCGAGGGGCGCGCGCGGCAGGCGCGCTGACCCAGCCCGCAAGGATCTTTGCCAACACCGTAAGTTGTATGGGCTTACTTATACAGTCATCCATGCCGGCAGCGAGGCACTGGTCTCGACCCTCCTGCAGGGCATTGGCCGTCATGGCAATAATCGGTACGTGGCGCGAGGTCTGAGGCGAGCGGAACGAGCCGTGCTCTTCTGTGTGTGCCTCTGAGCCCTTGTCTCTCGCCTCTCGCCTGCGGATTTCTCGCGTCGCTTCAAATCCGTCCATATCCGGCAGCTGGCAATCCATCAAGACCGCGGCATAGGGGATGCGCGTCAGTGCGTCGAGGACCTCGAGACCGTCGGTCACGAGGTCCACTCGATAGCCCAACTTTTCCAGCAGGCGGACGGCGACCTTCTGATTGATGACGTTATCCTCGGCGAGCAGAATTTTCGCGGTGGCCTGGGCGTTCCTCTCGGCCAAACTATGACGCGTGACCAGTTCGGGCGCGTCGGTTCGGCCTTCGGACAGTCCTGGACCGGTGGTACGCTGAGCGGACGGTTTGAGGACGGCCAGCAAACATTCATACAATTGCGGCTCGTGCACCGGTTTGGAAAGGTAGGCGGCATACTCGGCTGCCTGCGCCGCTTTGGCATCGCCGCGCTGACCTTGAGACGTCAAGAGCACGAGCCTGGTCGGCGCCAGGACAGGATCGGCCTTAATGGCTCCCGCCAGTTCCAGGCCGTTCATGCCCGGCAACTGCATGTCGATGATCGCGAGGTCACACGCCCTCCCTTCTGCCGCCGCCTGACGCAAGAGCGCCAGCGCCTGCCGGCCATCCTCCGCCATATGACACTGGACTCCCCATCGTTCAGCATAGCGTTCCAGGATGCGCCGATTGATGGGATTGTCATCCACGACGCAGAGCTGCAGCCCGTGCAAGTCCTGAGACGCCACACCCACCGCCGAGGCCGGAGACTGCGGCTGCTTTCCAAACTGAACCGTGAACCAGAACGTACTGCCTTCACCCGGCGTGCTGTTCACCCCGATGTGGCCGCCCATGAGTTCCGTGAGCTGTTTACAGATGGCCAGCCCCAATCCTGTGCCTCCGTACTTGCGCGTCATCGAGCTATCGACCTGACTGAACGACTGAAACAGGCACCCTTGCGCGTCAGAGGACAGGCCGATCCCAGTATCGTGTACCTCAAACCGTACCGTGGCCTCGGTATCGGTGTGGTGGAGCCGCGTGACGGACAGCACCACCTCACCCTGCTCCGTAAACTTGACGGCATTCCCCAGGAGGTTGAGCAGGATCTGGCGGAGTCGTCCCGGATCCCCGCGCAGAGCCGCCGGCACCTCTGCATGAAACAGGCAGCCCAGGGTCACCCCTTTGCTAGCCGCCCGCTCGGCCAACAAATCCACGGTCTCGTCCACCAGGGTGCGGAGGTCGAAGTCGATGATTTCCAAGCTCATTTTGCCGGCTTCAATTTTGGAAAAGTCGAGAATATCGTTGATGACGGTGAGCAGATGCTCTCCGCTACGGCGGACGATCTCGGCGAACTCCCGCTGCTCCGGCGTGAGCGCGGTCTCGAGCAGGAGGCTGGTCATACCGATCACCCCGTTCATCGGCGTGCGGATCTCATGACTCATGGTGGCCATGAACTCGCTCTTGACGCGGGCACTGGCTTCCGCGGCCTCTTTTGCCACAAGCAATTCTTGCTCCGCCTCTTTGCGGTCGGTGATGTCGAGATTCGTGCCCACGACCCATTCCACCCGGTCTTCGGCGTCGATCCTGACCGCTTCCACCGCTTGCAGGACGCGCACCGCGCCGTCGTTGCGCCGGCGTATTCGAAACTCACGTGCGCTTTGCCCTTTGCGGCGAATCGTATCCTGTAAGCTGGCTTCTTGTTCCGGCAAATCCTCCGGAAGGACGGCCCCGCTCCAGTCGGCGTAGTCGACCACACCCTCCGCTGTTGCAGAAATCCCATAGAGGCGAAACATCTCCTCATCCCATCGAACGCGGTTGGTCCGGGTGTTCCACTCCCAGACCCCGACCTTGGTCGCCTTGATCGCCAGCCGGATTCGCTGGTCTTTGTCGCGCAACGCCGCTTCCGCCAACTTGCGCTCGGTAATATCCGCGAAGGTGACCACTGCACCTTTGATGACGCCGGCCTTCTGGATCGGATGGGCCTGGATCTCCGCTGGAAAATCCGTTCCATCTCGTCGCCACAGCACGTCGCCATCGATCCGGCATCCCTGCCCGGTTTGAAAGGCCCGATAGATGGAGCATGCCTCAACCGGATACGGCGTGCCATTGCAGCGGGAATGATGGATTAGCTGATGCATGTCCTTGCCGAGCATCTCATCCGGCCGATAGCCCAACATCGTGGCCCCGGCCTTGTTAATGAAGGTGCAGCGCCCCGCGCAATCAATGCCGTAGAGGCCGCCCACCGCAGAGTCCAGCAACAGCCGAATCTCATTGTTGAGGCGTTCCCGCTCGGCTTCTTCGAATTTGTGCCGAGAGATATCGCGAATGGCCGCCAGCACGACATGGCCATCCGCCGTGTCCGCATGGCTCAAACTGACCTGCACCGGAAACTCACTCCCATCCCGCCGACACCCGAGAAGATCGAGGTTTGCGCCCATCGGTCTGGGCTGGGGCGCCTGATTGTAGCGCGCGCGATGCGTCCGGTGCCGATCACGAATATGTGCGGGCAGCAGGGTTTCGATGGATTGGCCGGTCAAGTCGCCGGCTGGATACCCGAATACCTGTTCCATCTGCCGGTTGGTCAACAGGATTCGGCCGTCGAGATCGGTCACGACAATCGCATCCGGCGCCAACTCCACCAGCGTGTGAAATTTGCGTTCTGCGGCCTGCGCTCGGGTGCGCTCCTCGTCCGCCACCCTCCACCAGTGCGAGAGGCGACCGATGCTCCAGAGCAAGATGCCGATCAGCGGCAGCGTCATGCCGACGCCTGCCGCCCCGAGCTTCCACAGGATGGCTCTGATGGGACTTAGGATGTCATGCCGGTCCACGCGCACGAGCACGCCCCACCGCAGGCCATCGATCCCGTCGATGCCCTTGGTCTGCGCATACCCGGTCACCACGTCAACATGCCGGCGGACATGCCGTTCCTCAATGAATCCGGCTGGAGCCGCGTCGAACATCTGCGCCGAGGGGAGCCCCTGCCGTTTGAGATTGACCTGTCCCTCTTCCCTCAGAAAGGAGTCGACGAACACCTTGCCGTCCTGATCCAGAAAGATATACTCGATGCCTGCCGCCGATCCCCATTGCGCCTGCAAGGCGTTCACGGTACGCGCAAAAACATCCTCCAGCACCGGCAACCCTACTTGGGTCATCACTGTCCCGGTAAATGCGCCTCGTGCATCGTGCAGTGGGCTTACAAACGTTACCGCAAGAATTCCCTCATCGTCCGGGGTCGCATCCTGAACCACGGCGCGTGCTCCCGCTTTCACCGCCAGGAATCCAGGCTGCTCGCGAAGATCGCGGTGCACGCTCGTCTGATCACTGGCCACCAGGACCCGGCCCTCGGCATCGGTAACGCCCGCCCAGCGATAAACGGGATAGACCTCCAATAGGGTGCGGAGCCGTCGCCCCATCGCCGCATGGTCGTGCCCGTGAAACACCGTGGCCTGCGCAAGTAGCTGGATGTCGCCGTAGCGCTCGGCCATCTGCATATCGAGCTTATCCGCGATAGTGACTGCGGCCATCGTGAGGCTCTCGCCTGCAGCGGCCACCAGGCGCGTTTCGACATAATGGAGGGCGAGGCCCCCGATCAGGATCGTCACCACCGTGATGGCAACGATCAACGCCGGCAGCCCACGTGCGTAGGAACGGACTGTCTGTCTCACGATTCCTGCACCTCGTTAGAATAACGCCCGCGTGAATGACTCACCCTGGAGAGGACGAACCCACGCCCCCGCATACTCAGCTCGGCGCATCCTGCACCGAGCCAGCGCGCCGGCCGGCATGCAGCCTGGGTCCCACCTGCTCCATTACAATCGGAGCATGCCGTAGGAATGTGTGGCCGGTACAGCGGACTCCCCCCGATTCGAATCGGTGTTGCTGGATGACACGGCTCTTCTCTCTTACTTTTCGGTCTGCTCGTGCTTGAACTTAACAGGGGTCAGACGTGATCGGGGTCGACCCGGCCCCATGCACTTACGGGACCGCGTGGATTTTTTCGTTGGCCATTCCTCTGACAGGGCATTCTGGCGTCGTTGAGGATTCCTGTCCAACGGGATGGGTGGAGCGCAGCCACCTGATCCTCTGCGCGGAGATCCTCCGTGAACTCCTTTCGCGATCGTTTTGAACAGATGGCATTGAGGTTCCTGCCGTCCGTCTGACTACGCGCCCTGTCCGAATTCTCAGTGGGGACAACACCCCCTGGGGGGATCACGTGGAATACTGTGTTCCCACGGATGTCCGTAAGACGCACTCCCCATTCTCACCACGTCCCACTCGCGGAACATCTCGTTTCTCGATCCTCTCCGCATGAGGATTCGTCGCCCGGGGTGAACGACTAGGCAAGGAGATCGGGTGTCCTCGTCCCTGCTGAGATCTGTTTACCCACCTGGCGATCAACTGCCTCCAGGAGCTGTTGCAGCTCAAACGGCTTGGTCAGTGTCTCGTGGGCACCCAGCATTTTGGCGGCGGCACAGTAATCCGGATCATTACTTCCGCCGGAGATGGCAATGATTCGAATGGTCGGGAAGCTCCGATGCAGTAGGCACACCGCCTCCAGACCATCCAAGTCCGGCATGCGGATATCAGTGATTACCAGATTGATGGACTGGTCACAGACCTGGCGCATGCCCTCAATCCCCGTCGATGCCTCCCAGACCTGGTAGCCGGCTTCTTCAAGCGCCTCACGAAAACGCTGACGCATCGGCGCTTCATCATCAACGATCAGGACAGCGGCTCGCGGAGAGCCCCTCGAACTCGAAGAGCCAGCTGGGAGTGACGCCTGATGAAGGGCATGATCAATATCTGCCAGCGTGAATGGCGCCCGGAGTATCACGCGGACCCCCAGCTCACGAGCGACACGACGACGTTCGTCTGTGTCTGCCCCCGTTACCCCGATGACGACAGCTTCGGAATCGGCCGCCCGTACCTTCGAGAGAAAGAGCATGCCAGCGCGCTCTGCGAAGTCGAGGCTCAGGATCGTGATGTTCGGATGCGTGGCCTGAAACAGCATCCACCCCGTTTGCGCTTCGGTTGCAAGGACGACCGTATGCCCCCACTGCCCTAACGCGGCATTGAGCTGCTCAAGCAGGGTCGCGGCTTCAACAATCAACAGAATCGTGGCCATTAGCGCCCGGTGACTCTCGGAACGAGTCGAGGGTTGAGAATCGCTGGAGGAAGATTCTCTCCGGCGGTATCCACGACGAGAGCCGTTTCACCGTGGCGTGGAGGATCATGCTAACCGCCGGTTGTTCCATGCCTGTCCCGCTACCAGGGCCCTATCGAGAACCGCGGACAGCACCTCGCGAGCATCCGTTACGCGCCTCGAAGGAACGCCGCTGCCCCCAGAGGAGTTTGCCACGTTTGGCGCCACTTGCCATGGCCATCACCTGTCATATCAGGGCCCAACGCGGCAACTCCACCAGAACGACGTTACGGCTACGTCCTTTCGGAATGCCCTCCCGGTGACGAGACCTCCGCCGGATTCTCGTGAAGCAGAGCGAACGCTGCATGGCCGTTGGGCCATGCCTCCACAGTATGTCCTTCGTTCGCGCGTACGGCGCGTCGTCAGGACTGCCTCTTGGTCGTCATGATACGAATCCGTGCCATCGACTCCTCTGAGTCTCCTTCCCCACACCATGAACCACGAAGTGGCGATGCCGTGGCATGTGGAGCACAACGCCGCTCTCCCTAATCAGGGCCGACAGACTTCAGGGAATCCTCCGTACCAAGCGGCGGTTCGAGCGCCCTCGTACGACGGACGCAGAGACACCCATAACGAGTCGCGCGGGACGATGGACATAGCTCGACCATGAGGTTCGCCCCCCTCATTCGAGGGCGCTGAGTACTCAACGGTTCAGGATGAGCGGGAAGGAAAGACTGTCAATCGAGATGGGAGACCACCGGGCTTTCTCGAGACTCTCGAATTCGACCTCGGCCTTGACGCCATTCCATTAGCCTGATCCCTACTCTCTTACTTATCGACCAGAAATGCGGATCGCAGTAGCGGCGAGGAGCGGTACGTGCGAATGTTTTTCGGCGCTACGCAGCTACCGCCGAATGGGCCTAGCTGGATTGCTGCTTGATGAACATGGTCGCGGCTTGCGTGCGGCTGGTGACTTGAAGCTTCCTAAAAATGTTGAACAGATAATTCTTGATGGTCTTATCGCTCAGGCCAAGGGCGACGGCAATTTCCTTGTTCGTCTTGCCGTCGGCCAACAAGGGCAGGATCCGTCGCTCTTGGGGAGACAAGATGGCCTGTTGGCCATTGGCATCCATCGTCGAAAGGGATCGCATGCGGGCGAGAACGGACTCCGTCACCGCCGGATCGAGAATGGACTGCCCGCCGGCTATGGCGTGAATGGCCTGAACCAATGCGGTCCCCCCAATCGTTTTCAAGAGGTACCCCTTCGCACCCGCAAAAGTGGTCGACAGCATCGCATCCTCATCCGCAAATGACGTGAGAAAGACGACATGGGTGTCGGGGCATGTCCCCAGGATCTCTCGGCAGGCTTCAATGCCACTGCCGTCAGGCAAGCGGAGATCTAACAGCACGATGTCGGGTCGGAGACGGATCGCCTCCGTGACGGCGGACGCGACGGTATTTGCCTCACCCACCACCTGCACCGTCCTCACTCTGCGGAAGAGGGCCTCCAGCCCCATGCGGACGACCTCATGGTCGTCCACCAGTAGCAGCCGAATCGGTTTAACTGCTTGCGCCAGCATGCTGATCCTCCAGCGGGAGTTCGACGAGAATCTGAGCCCCCGATCCAGGCCGTGAAATGATCTGAAAGTTCGCGCCAAGCTTGTGCGCTCGTGCCGTCATGTTCTGTAACCCGTGCCCCTGCCCGGACGCCTCCTCAAGATTGAAGCCGATCCCGTCATCGCTGACCTCAAGCCGGATGCGCCCGTCTTCCATCTGCAGAGAGACGAGACCGCTTCGGCTTTGTGAATGGCGAAGGCTGTTGCTCATTGCCTCTTGGACAATATGGAGAATATGAAACGCTTGCAGGGGAGTCAGCCGCCGTGCCGCGTCCACCGCGAGATGGAGCGAGAAACGGATCCCCTGCACATGTTCCATGGTGGCGGCCAACTCGGCTAACTTCGCACAGAACTGTTGCCCGCTCACCGCTTCATGCTTGTCCCACACGATATACATCCGAACATCTGCAATGACCTTGTTTAAGGACACGACGGCATGCTCCAGCTGCTTGTCGGCTACCTGATAATCCTCCTGGAAGAGATGGCGACATTCCTCAAGGCTCATTCCTATCGCATAGATGGTTTGAACAATATTGTCGTGGAGGTCCTGAGAGAGCTGCTCCCGCTCTTCGAGCACTTTGCGGAGCTGTTCTTCACTCGTTCGCAGGGCATCCTCCGCCTGTTTACGCTCAGTGATGTCGTGGCTCACCGCCAGGTGCTCCGTCTGTCCACTGACGGGATTCTGAAACGGGACGGCATGGGTTTCCATCCACCGGCGGGTGCCTCTCAGGCTCAGAATTTCAAACTGGAGTACCCGCGTGCCTCCATTGATGACGTCTCGATGCATCTCCATAAACGCGGCCAGGTGCTCCGGAACAATCAGATTGAACACCGAAAGACCGAGTGCGGCCTCCTCACTGTCCGCGTCAATACATTTCAGACCAGCCGGATTCATTTGGCGCAAGGTCCCATCTGCCGCGATGCGCTTAATGCAACCGGGTCCCGTGCTCAGCATGAGTGTGACGAGCAGCTCTTGCTTCTTCCGTTCCTCTTCCGCCTGTTTGCGGGCGGTGATGTCTTCCGAGATGCCCAATAGGTACTGTGGAGTCCCGTCGGCGCTGTAGATCGGAATCTTTTTCGTGTGGAGCAACCGCACCCCGTTTTCTTTGGTCTGAATGGGCTCTTCCGAAATATCCAACAAACGGCCGCTGCGCAGGACGTCCCGATCTTTGAGCGTGAAAAAATCGGCTTCCTCCTTCGGGAAAAAATCGTAGTCGCTCCTGCCCAAGAGTTCATCCCGTCCATATCCCAGCAATTCTTCCCCCGCCCTATTGAACCGTACGAAACGGAGGCTCTCCGCGTCCTTCACGAAAATCATATTGGGGAGATTTTCAAGGACGGAGTCGATGAAGACCTCCGATCGGCGCAGGTCCTCTTCGATCCGCTTTTGATCCGTGATGTCGGTCAGAATGCAGTGCGTCCTAAGAAAGTTGCCCATCGGGTCGCGCTGGACGCGTCCACCCAGGATGACAGCGATTTCTTTCCCGTCCTTTCTCTTGAGCCTAAGATGGTTGGTGACACCGCCGCTTCGCTTGAAATTGCTAAATCCTCCGGGGAAACACTCACGCGCGTCGGGTGGCCAGAAATCATCGAATCGCTTGCCCAGTAGCTCATCAGGAGCATAGCCGAGCAGGGCACAGAGTCCCTGATTGACATCGAGATAACACCCTTCGATGTCCAGAGATTGGTAGGCAATCGGCACTTCTTCGAACAGGCTCCGGAAGCGCGCCTCGCTCTCCCGCAACGCCGTTTCTGCCTGTTTACGCTCGGTGATATCCGACATAATGCCCCGCAGAATGGCCGGGCCCTGCTCGTCGATCTCTACCGTCACAATGTCCTGGAGCCAGACGATTCGCCCATCGGCTGCAATCATCCGGTATTCGAACGAGAACTTCCGTGTGTCCCGTACCGAGGCGAGACAATACTCGGTGACCCAATCTCGATCGTCCGGGTGTAGGTGCGTTTGCCAAAAGTCCGGCTCATCGAGCCACTGCTGCACGGGATAGCCGAGCACCAATTCGGCCTGGTGGTTGACGAAAGAAACCCGCCAGGTCCGCGCGTCGCACTCCCATACGATCCCCGGGATCGCTTCGATCAAGTCGCGCTGCCAGGCTCGGGCGAGGCACAGGGCGTCGTTCGCCACCAGGAGCTCTTGCGTTCGCTGAGCCACCCGCTGTTCCAGCTCATCGTTCGCCCGCCGTAGCGCCTGTTCCATCTGCTTGCGCTCGGTGATGTCGCGGCCAGCCACGAGGCGGACATCCCGCCCTTGATACCGGTAGGGTTTGATGACGACTTCCCCGTAGAACGCCGAGCCGTCTTTACGACGTCCCACGGATTCATAGGGGCCCTGCACTCCCTCCCTCATGTAGGCGATGACCATCTCGCGGGATTCGTCGGCCACCACGTCCAGCACGTGCTTTCCGATCAGTTCCCCCGGCCCGTAACCGAACATCCGCTCCAAACCGGAGTTGACCTCGATAATGATGCCTTGATCGTGGATGGCGATGCCGTCGAACGTGGCATCGGTCAGGAGGCGATACCGCTCCTCGCTTTCGCGCAGGGCCTCTTCGATCCGTTTGCGCTCGGTGATGTCGCGAGCTGTCGCATACAACATCGGCGGCTCCTGTTCCGGAGCCGGGGTAATCCAGGTCAGCCATCGATAGGACCCATCACGGCACCGATATCGATTTTCGAAGTTGATGGCTGGCTCCCCGCGCGACAGCTTCTCCATGACCTCTTGCGTACGAGAACGGTCATCGGGATGGATGAACTCGATAAAGGGTTTCGAGCACAGTTCTTCCCGGCTGAACCCCAACGCTCGTTCCCATGCCGGATTGAGCCGTTTGAAATAGCCGTCGGTTCCCGCGATGCAGAGAAGATCCATGGACAGGTCAAAAAACCTGTCCCGTTCTTGATTCGCCTCACGAGACTCTCGTTTGGCATGGGCGGCACGCTCACCTGCCCAGCCCGCCATCACACCAAGCGCAAGGCTCGCGAGCACGGCCGGCCACCATCTCATCACCACTTCCGACCCGATCGTCCCTGCCAGAGTGAAATTCATAATATTCAACACAGTCCCGAGCAGCCCGGCAACGAGGCCGGCACGAGCCCCCAACAGCCATCCTGCCACTGCCACCGGGAGGACGGTGAATACGCCAACAACATCACCCGCCATCTGATGCAGGGGCGCAAATGCCAGTTCATAGGCCGTCGCCGTTCCGAGAACCACCGTGAGCGGTACCCATCGATGCTGATTCTTCAATCGCTGTGTCATGGGTGGGAGATCATGCCTCGCGATCGACCAGTGACCACTTGAAAGAAGGCGCGTATCTCAAGGGAGGGGCAAGGACTGACGGGCGACGTGGAGGAACTGTTCCCATAGCGGCTGAGATCCTTCTCCTGCCCAGGCCTGGAACATTGCAGGTTGCAAGCCACTGAATGATTGGTGGAAGTACGTGAATACGGGTATTTTGTCAAGGCGCCACCATTCTCTGTACATGCCCGGCAGCCCTCATCCTTCGGCATCATGCCAACGTGAAGACATGGAGAGATGTTAATAATTCGGTGGGGGGATATTAAGAATTCGATAAAAGACGAAGAAAGGTCGGCGAGCAACCAGAGCCCCATCCTCATCACGCAATACCAACCAGACACTTCTCCCTACGAAAAATGCAAAAAGATAGATCCGAACCCTCAGATCGCTATTCTGTCACTAGATCAACAGATTGAGGAGCCACCAGAGGGCGCAATCTGCTTCTCAAGGCATGGAATTGACCTTTCCCCCCGGATAACTAGACCATTGGCTTGGAAGTACTGAGATGGGCCCCACAGGAGGGGATCATGACACGGAAACGGCACACATAGGATCAGATCATCGCAATACTCAAGGATACCCTAGCGGGCATTGGGATCCAGGAGCTCTGCTGCAAGTCCCGCATCTCGGGTGCTACCTTTTATAAGTGGCGGACCAGTATGCAGGGATTGAAGTCAGCAACGTGAAGAAGCTCCGCCAACTAGAAGACGAAAACCGGCAGTTGAAGCAGATGGTGGCGGAACAAGCGTTAGACATTCAGGCGCTGAAGGCGCTCACCGCAAAAAGTTGGTAGCGCGCAAGGCGAAGTGAGCAGCGGCCCAGTGGGTGGCCGAGCGCTTTGGGCTGAGTGAGCGGCAGGTGTGCCGCTTAGTGACACTGAATCGGAACACGCTCCGGTACCGAAGTCTGCGCCAGGAGGATGCGGCCCTGCGGATGCGAATCCGAGAGATTGCTGAGAGGAAGCGACGCTGGGGATGCCCGCGCATCCATGTGCGGTTGCGTCGAGAGAGCTGGTCCGTGAATCATAAGAAAGTCTCGCGGCCCTATTATCGCGACAAAGGGCTGGCGTTACGGCGACGCAGACGGAAAAAGGCGGCGGTTCCACGGGTCGCCTTGCCGAAACCAACGCAATCAGAACGCTGTTATGCCATGGACTTTGTCCATGAACGGCCTGTCACGGGCCGACGGTTCAGTGGTGTAACAAACGTGGGGAAGGTCACGTTGTGCTAATTTGTGCTAAAACACAGCCGAAAAGACCGGGACCGATCGAACAGACTCGACGAGATCGATGTCTCGTAACGCCTTGTCTGCCAATAGAAAAACGGGAAACCAGAGTCAAAACAGGGAGTTAATAATTGCTACCTAATCAGCCTCATAAGCCGCGGGTCTCCCGTTCAATCCGGGACACCGCCACCACACGCGCACTGCGTGCGCAAATGCCCCCACATTCAGTCATCGCCTCAAGACAGCTGACCAGCACTCCTATTCTCTCCAGTCTCCTCCAACGGCCTGCAGCAGCAGAGAAGCACTCCAGCCGCGTTCACAGAGTTAAACCGTTGCATGGTCATTTCATCCACACAAGTAATGCGTCGATGAGCAACCACCCCACAGTCGGAGCAAGTGCCAGCGATGAACGCGTCTCTGCTACGCTCTTGGGTCAACATGAGACACCATCTTCGTGTTCGGGCGGTAACGACGATTGCAGACGTCCGACATGAACTCCTGCCCTCCTTTGAGATGAACAAGATTTCTCCACAACCGAACTGTAAATGGTTTTGCCTTGGCCCGACAAAGTTCCCCTTGCATCTCACGTAACTGGTCATTCAGAGAGTCTACCGTGCGCTCCAGATCAACAAGCCGATCTGCCCCGAATAGTCTTCCTGCTGTGCTCATCATGCCCTCCATGTTTTGATTACACCGCACAGTGCCGAATCACGCCGATGAGAATGCCCTCGATATGAAACGTATCTGACGCTCGTACGATAATCGGCTGCATCGTCGCATTTGCAGGATGCAGCTCAATGTGTGAGTCCTTCTTGAAGTAGGTCTTGATCGTCGCCTCATGATTCACCAACGCCACGACGATTTGCCCGTTCTGCGCCATCGCCTGTTTTCTCACCACGACCAGATCGCCAGGGAGGATCCCGTCATCCTTCATCGACTCCCCTTTGACACGGAGTGCAAACGTATCTCCTCCCCGTAACATACTGGGTGGGACATCGATGAGTTCGGACTGGGGGACCGGCTCAATCGGCGCGCCAGCCGCCACCATCCCTGCCATGGGAATTTCAGACGACCGCCCCAACCGCTCCAATGCGACTTGGACCATTCCAGGAATACGACGCATACCAGATTCGTAGCGTGCAACCGACACACGTGTCGTCAGCAACGCATCGGCAAGTTGCTGTTGGGTCAGACCAAGCTGTTCTCGAACTCGTTTTAGGTCAATCGGCTTCATGGTGTAACCAATGGTTACACATAACATCGATAGCTGTCAAGGCTCCTTACAGGACTCCTAATCACGATGCTGAAAACACAGGCCTGGAGAGTATCTGTGCATAAGTGAGGCACGAACAGCGCTCCCACGGCAGAAGTTCATAGTATGACGTTCGAAACAGCTGTCATTATCTAGGATTTGTTGTTTTTATTATATTTTTCGCGAGATACCCCCTATATGTTGTGGTGGCCATAATAATTGAACCAATGCCTATTTTTTAGGCAAAGACGTGTCGAGAGTAGAGAAATGCGCAGTATTTGGCAGGCAGAGAGATCTTATGAACAGACTTATCCACAGAAGCTGGGGAGAGGATTTGGTGAATATTTTGCTTGACCTTTGTCTGCAAATTTATCACTTACACCCCAAGATGCGTCTCTCACCCGTCGCAGGATGAGACTGGAGACAGGCGAAAAATGAGAGAGAGGGGTTCCCACCTGAACAAACAGACTTTGTTCACCAGAGTCTTCCGATGGTCACATAGGAGAGGATGACGGCTTGATGTTGATGCCGTGCGAATAACTGGGCGAGAGTGGGACTAACATCCGTCGTGCTGGGCGCTACGCGAACTACCCATCGAGGGTCGTGCAAAGATACGACAACGCCCTCTTCCATTTACAGGAGGAGAGAGCAAACCATAGCCCTCCTTCCTCTAGCAAAAGACCATCGCCGGTTTCTTCGGAGTCTGCAAAATATGTCCACTCGCACAGAGCATTCGCCAACAGGCATTCGCAACGCTCAATGACCAGAAGAATGCACCAGGGCCGGTCGCAACGAAGGCCACTTAACTGCGCGAGACCGCCACTGACTGGGTGGCCGTCATTGACTCACTGATCGCCGACTATCAATGCCGCTAACACCTGCCTCTTCTTCCCACTCTGATCTCAGTACTGAGCACGTCCACGAACTAGTCTTCTTCCGGGTTAATGATATGCAGGCCAGCAGAACGACAGGCCGTCAACAATTGCTGATCGGCACTGACGACAGTCAATCGTAACGGCTTGAGTTCCAACGCCAGCGCCAAATGCAAGATCTGTGGTGAGCGGAGGGCCGGATACTCCAACGCAAGCTCTTTCGTCGACAAATACGTCTGCATCGTCGGGGCGATGAACTGAAAGAGGCCCTCCTGAGACTCTTTTTCGAACTTATGAATCACCGAATAACAATCGTCACGGGTGATGTCGCCGTGGTGGGCTCGATTCGAGAATGCCGTATAAAAATCGGTGACGGACCACGTTGGCACAATCGCGACCATGCCCCGCTTCACCATCAGCTTGCCAATGATACGCGTGCCGCGCTCCATGCTGTACCGTTTCACCAAAGCCGTTGAGTCGAAATAGTAATACGGCATGCGATCAGATCCTCCCCTTCAGAATGATGGCCGCCAAGGGGCCCGGCATTTTCGAGAGCCGATCTTGGATTTCATCAAGCGGTAACTCGTCATAGCCCTCTTTCCGAAACTTGTCGGCCAGATTTCCCTGGTTGAACGACGCGGTGTCGTTCTTAAGGCGATCGCCAAGCCGGCGCTTCGCCAAACGGCTGGGGACTCGTTGATGTGTAACCGTCAACCCGCGGCCACGGCTCCGTGGTGCACGAGTGGTTGCCTGTCCTGTTCCTGATTTCGCTTTGGCCATACCCTCCCTCTCTCTGAATTAGTGGGGTGCTACCGCCGGCATAGAGACCTGCCCATCCCGCGGACATCCCGCAAGCTGGCTTGATAATGCCGGTAATTCCGCCTCTCCATACACATGTGCCGCAATGGCCTTCGCCACATCGTCGGAAAACTCATGCTGCATGACACGCACAACTTTGGCTGTCGCCTCACGCTCAGACAAATGGCCTTCCTTCCCGCCCCTCGATAAGGCGCCGACCACTCGCTGGTTGGCGACATCCACGACTTCGAAGTCGCTGCACCAACGCACGAACTTGAACTGCGGATTACGCACGTCGATGGGCCATACCCGTACCATGCCCCGCACCAACAACTCCGGAAATGATCCGTTGGTCTCGCCACCGGTCGATCGATCTCCACCCCCTGGACGACTCGTGACCTGCAACCCTTCCTTCAACAGACCCTCCGTCAAGGCACGCTGAACCGGTTCAGCCTGGTCGCCGGTTACCGCCACTGCGATCACAAGATTCGTCGCAAGGAATTGTTCGAGCTCACGCGTGAGCTCACTCACGTGGTAGGCCGCAGCAGTCCCCTGTCCACTCGGGCGAATCACACGAAGATTGGCATTATAGGTCTCACGGAGCACAAGGTTTCTGACAGCTCGTCTTAATGCCCTGGCTTTGGTCAACTTATCAGAGGGGCGGCGAGCCTCACCGACATCCTCTCCAATCGATCGGTCCAGCTCGGTAATCTTCTCCGTGAACGAGGACTCTGCCTGTGACCGCTGCATCCCCGCTAAAGCAAAGTGGAGGCCGCTGTGCAGATCCACCCACCGATCAACGACCTTGACGTTCTCCAATACTTTGTCGGTCGAGACACTCGTCAGATTGTCGAGGGTCAGACGCCGTTCTGCGTTGCTGTGCCCCCGCTGTTCAATCAGCAGATAGGACTCCCAATCTTTGGCTTGCGCACTCACCTCGGCTTTAAAAATCCTGGCCACTGCCGCATAGGCGCGATCTTCAGCTACCGCGCGACTTTCTGCCTGTCCCACCCCAAGGAGATATTGTCCGGACGGATAGGCCGCACTCACCCCGTCAATCCAGTCCGGTTTCGCCTGCCCTCCAAACCAGGAACAGCCAGAGAGAGCACACAACGCAATCAGTGCCATCCCGATCCGGCTCACGAATGACGATCCGTCCCTCATGGCATCACTCGTTGGATCACGACTGCCGTCTCGCCAGGCCCGAGAGAGAGGGTCCGCATGGTTTCAGGCTTCAACGGGTCAAGAGGACCACCGGCTGAATGCTGGACCTGGTAGCGACCAGCGGGAACCCAGACCCGCGCAAGATGGATTTCATCGGGCAACGTCTGCCAGCTGCGCTTGTCTGCTTCTTCGGATGTCACGGCCAGTCCTTTCGTCAATAGTCCGACGAGTAGACCCACCCATGGTGCCGCATCCTTCCCTGCCGCCTGCTGCGCCCCTCTCGTCGCTCCCTCTGCCAGGGCGAACTTCGTACCAGCACGGGCAAGAGCCTTGACGATAATGCCAGCCATTCGTTCCGACAGCGCTTTATCTGCTTGTGCCGTCACGTTATGTGCCAACTCCATGGTTACCGTCACCCGCGAACCATTGTCAGAAATCAGATTGACGGTATCAACCCTCACGTGCGTCTTCTGTGGAACGAGACGTGGCAAAGCCACACGAACGACGCGGCCATTCAGTCCATACAAAACCGTGTCCACTCCTCGATTGGATTGCCGATTCGACTGCGAAATTCCGCGATTCAACAGCACCAATTGGAGAGCATCGAGACTGATCGGCAGATCAAGAAACTGATCCTCCTTGTGTGGCGCGCGGCCATTATAGCTGATCACAACCACTTGAGCGAGTTGTTGCAGCGCCTGACTGCGCTCCCATCTCGTCTCGGGAAACGCCTGCTGGTACTCGGCCAACTCTTGCGTGAAGTGCATCGCCTCGGCCGTTCGGAGCAGATCGGCCCGCAGTTGAGAGGGAACGGCTGTATGGGACCATGCGCGAGTCGCCTCAAGAGTCTCGTATGCCTTCCGATAGGCAATAAACGCATTATTCACATCCCCGGTGCTCTCATACAGAATGCCGGTCAAATAGCGGGCGAAACCGTCATCCCGATAGGCAGTCTTCTCCTTGGTCCGATCCGACAGGACGTTGAGCCGATGATCGATACGCCGGGCCTCGACCAGCGCATCCTGCCACTGACCCATCGTCGCATAATTGAGGGCCTTCAAGACATTGATGAGCACCTGTTCATAGGGATCACCCTCATAGGGTAGCGCCGTATCGTTCGTCATGAACGCGAGCGTTTCCGTTCTGATCCTCCTCGTGTAGAGGCGATCAACCTCATCCTCTGCCTGTTCGAGCACCGCGTTGCTCTGCTGGTATTCGCCGGCGAGTTGAAGCGTCATGCCTCGGTCCATACCGTAGAGCACTCGACTTTTTGAGCCATAATCCTTCTCAGCTGCAGCGACAATGGCATCGGCGCCCTTGGGGTCGTGGGCGCGAAGACTGGCTTCAATATGGAGATAGCGATTGACCGAGGGGCCACATCCGGCCAGCAGCGACAAGGCCACGAAGGCCGATAGAAACTGGGTGAAAATAAAAAAGCCCCACCGTGCCTGAATAAGGGCGGTGGGGCATGAGGCGAGACAGCTCAACGGAGGTTGTGGAACCTAAAAAATGGAACGTTTCTTTTCGACAACTTTCTTGATCTTCTTCTGGCCGTACCAGACCTTGGCATTACTCTCCAGATCCACCATCTGGAGATCGACCTGGTAGAATACTGCCTTCGTCCCATCGGCCTCGTCGAGAATCGTGGCAATGCTGCCCTTCATCATGTAATCGGCGCCGATCTCTTTTCCCGGCGCTTTCTGCGTATCCTCGCGCGCATACATCGCCTGCTCTTTGCGCTCGGTGCGCAGCTCGTCGCGATCACCCTTTCCAGCCACGAACGTCACTTTTTGAGAATTCGTGAGCTCACGTTCAAGATCGGTGACAAACGTGTTGACGTTGATATGTTCGTGACTGCTGTTCTGAATGGCCCCGACGACCACGACCGGCTGACGATGCTTCGAACTGGAAAAATTATTGAGCCAGGGATACTCCAACGCCTCTTTGACCATGGATTCCGCGACAATCCTGGAATCGGTATCGTTCCACCGCCCGCTCAGATCCGTGACGACCCCGGAATCGACCCTGGTAATTTTCGTTTCCTGCGCACAACCGGCCAACACCAGCACCGCCAGCGCCATCACCCCGATTCGTCCACGATCCATCACGCTCACGCGATACCTCCTCGCACATACAGCCATTGGCAATCGATGAGTCAGCGCCCTTACTTCGGCGCCCGTTTATCTTCTTCTTTCTCGAGCCGATCGAAGAGCTTATCGGCATTCTTCCTGACATAATCGCGAACCTGCGCGTTCAATTCCTTCGCCTTCTCAAGATTATCCTTCATCTCCTCGAGATTCAACTTGGTCAACACGTAATAGGTGTTCGTTTTCTCGTCCTTGTACCGCTCGATGGGACGCACACCGCTGAGCGTCGTCGTCGTCACCGTCTTAATGGCCCGCTCAACATTCTGCTCTTCCGTGTTCTTCGTAAAGTCTCCAGCTGTCGTGGAGGCCGCATAGTCGCGCATCAGGTAGCCGGTATAGGTCTCAAACGTCTTGGCGATTTCGGCTCTCCCACGATTCTCGGCCGTGTCCCAAGCCAGCGGCTCATTCCGAACACCGGACACGGACCCGACGCCATAAAAGGCTTTACTATCTTTCTCGTTAAAGGCTCCAGACCCCTGCTTGACCCACTTCGGAGGCCCGCCACAAGCAACAAGTCCGATCATCAGGGCAACGGCGACTCCCCCCCCGACTAGCCTCGACCTGAATCCCAGTACCCTATTCATACCCATGCCTCCTTGGTGATGATCTGGACAGTGACACAGCACGTCACAACGGTAGATGCTCGCGACAACCGTTCGAAAATCCAAACGAAATCATGCTAACATGCACCCCTACCTCAGTCAACGCAACAGGCGATCAACGGTTGACCGTCTCAATGTTCTCTGTAAGGAGGATCCCCGTGGCAGACATTCAGATCAATGACGGTATCATTAAGATTGTGAACATGGAAGTGCAAGATCCCAAAGCAGCCGCGGTCCTTGCCGAATACCCTCAAGTCCGCTGGGCAGAGATTACACGGAAAGCGGTGAAGATCGGACTGGGATATCTCAAGGGCGGAGAAAAACCCTAAGGCTTGGCAGATGGTACGACAGGTGCGGCGGGTGATGACTGCTGTGCAACGGCAGCTCGGGCGCGAGCATGACTTCCCCCGAGTTCGAGGTAACGCGTGAAGGCCTCGACCGATTTAGCCTGATCCTTCATCTCGTCGGCATAGAGAATCCCCAAGGAGAAATAGACATCCACATAGTTGGGATTGACCACCAGCGCCGCCTGCATCGCGCGTTCAGCCTCGGCATACTGCCCGCGCTTTTCGTGAATCAACCCAAGCGTGTACTGAGAGTCTGGATTCTTCGGCGCATACTGTACCGCCAGCTCCGCCGTCGATAACGCGGCATCTAGGTTCGGGATCACTTCTAACAACACATAACTCTTGAGCACATAGGCATCGCCGAACGTGGGGTCGTATTCCAAGGCTTTATTCAGCCGCTCCAGCGCTTCCTCCGCCAACTTCCCTGTTTGGAGCAATGCGAACGCCTGCTCATATTGCATCTTTGCAGCCTGCCGCCGCTCAGCCGACGACTGAGGCCCTGCCCCGGTCGTATAGGCGGCCTTTCGACCTTCTATCAAGACCGTATCCCCGTCCCCCTCAAGTTGTACCAACTGGGCGTGCTGGGTGCCCTTCGATCGTTCCAGCACGTGCTGCTTTACATAGTCCCCAACTTCCGAAGCCATGAGCCAGCCATTCTTATTGCCATCTGCCATGCCACTCAGACCATTCACCAACACCTGCACGAAGACACTCTTCCCATTCTCCTGACTCAGGGACTCTCCCTTGTCGCCCGCCGTCAACAGCTGCACCGCGCGCCGCTCCGTATCATCTTCTGGAGCCAAGCGCCCTTCAAAGGAAAGGGGCTGAACCGTACTCACCTCCCACCCGCGAACTGCCGCGTTCACGAGGAACAGCGTATGTTTAGACGCACTCCGCCGGCTGAATTCTTTGAGTTGCTCGAATGTCACCGATTTTGACACATTCCCAATCTGCGCATCCCAGGGAACGAGATAGCCTAGCTCCTTGCCATCAAGATCTTGCGTCATCCCGGCATGCCCGACGAAATAGAGCACAAGCCGATCATGCCGACCGACCTTACGGGGCAGGAAATCGGAGAGGGTCTGCTGGAGACGACGGAAACTGGCATCCTTGTCATAGAGTTCTACGACCTCGTCAAAGCCCAGTTGGCGGAACGCTTGGGCCACAGCCTTGGCATCTTCAATCGCGCCGGGAATCTTCGGCGCCAGAAGATAGTTCTCCACCCCGATGATAATGGCCCACGACTTGTAGTAGAGCCCCTCCGGCTTCCCCAGTTGGGCGGAAGCCGATGGCAGACAAACCAATGCGAGTAGCAAGCAGGAAAGAAACGCGAGAAGAAAATGCCGCGGTGCTCGGGAAACGATAGGCAACATCAATTAAGCCAGCCTCGTGTATAACGCAGAATAAATTCAGCCTACTCTCGCCTCTGCGTGACTGTCAAGAAATGGAGCACTGCCTTAGCAATCGCGGCTATAGTTGAGTTCCCCCTGGCCCTCCAGCATAATATCAAGGCTGTGCTTTGCCCCGTGATCTAGCAGGCTTCGAAGAAACTATTTTGATTACGCCAACAGGACTTCGATACCCTGTATGCTTGGAGCAAGAACAGAACACCAACACGGATGTTCAAAAAGACCGTCCAGCAAGGCCGCAGGCGAATCGAAACCGGAGGCGGACCCTCAGGGGTACGTGAGAATTTCGATGAGCCGAGAACGATGCCGGCGGACGTTTTCAGCATCCTGCTAAAGGAGCCATTGCACCATGTCAGAGAACATCGACACCCTCCTCAAGGAAAGCCGTATGTATCAGCCGACCGCTCAGACCAAAGCCGCGGCTCACATTCAAGACTACGAGAGCGCCTATACGAAATCGATTGCCGACCCGGAAGGCTTCTGGGCCAACGTCGCCAAGGAGCTGGAGTGGTTCTCCCCCTGGACCAAAGTCCTGGAATGGAACTACCCCTGGGCCAAGTGGTTCGTCGGCGCCACCTGCAACATTGCCTATAACTGTCTCGATCGACACGTCAAAACCTGGCGCAAGAACAAGGTCGCTATTATCTGGGTGGGTGAGCAGGACCAGGAACGGGTCATCACCTATGCGGAACTCTATCGACAGGTGAATCGTTGCGCGAATGCGCTCAAGAAACTGGGGATCACGAAAGGTGACCGGGTCACGATCTACCTTCCAAAAGTTCCCGAACAGATTGTCGCCATGCTCGCCTGTGCCCGCATCGGTGCCATTCATAGTGTCGTCTATTCCGGGTTCAGCGCGCCGGCCCTCGCGAACCGCATTCAGGATGCCGAAGCCAAACTGGTCATTACTGCCGATGTCGGGTACGACCGAGGAAAAGTCCTGCAACTCAAGACGGTGGTTGACCAAGCCGTCGCGACCTCTCCCACCGTGGAACATGTCGTCGTCCTACAGCGGCAAACCCCTGGTATGACGTTGTCCTCGCCGAAAGAAATCGACTGGCACGACTGGCTGAAGAACGAGAAGGCGGTCTGCGAAGCCGAACAGCTGGATGCCGAACATCCTCTCTATATCCTGTATACCTCCGGGACCACCGGCAAACCCAAGGGCGTGGTCCATGTCCATGGCGGCTACATGGTCGGGACCTACATCACGACGAAATACGTCTTCGACCTGAAAGAAGACGATGTTTACTTCTGCGTCGCCGATCCTGGCTGGGTCACAGGCCATAGTTATATTGTGTATGGCCCCCTCCTGAACGGCGCCACGATCCTGACCGCCGAAGGCAAGCCTGACTATCCAACACCAGGCCGTTGGTGGGATTTGATCGAACGTTACGGCGTCTCGATTTTCTATACGACCCCCACCGCCATTCGTCTGCTCATGCGCTACGGAGAAGACTGGCCCAAGAAATACGACCTCTCCAGCCTCCGCATCCTGGGCAGCGTGGGCGAGCCGATCAATCCGGAAGCCTGGGAATGGTTCCATCGTGCAACCGGTGGGGACAAACCGATCATGGATACCTGGTGGCAGACGGAGACAGGATCGATCATGATTACCCCCCTGCCGACCGTCCCCTTGAAGCCAGGATCTGCCACCAGACCATTCCTCGGTATCGAAGCCGATGTCGTAGACAGCGCAGGCAACAGCCTCCCTGCCAATACCGGCGGCTTCGCCGTGATCAAGAAGCCCTGGCCTGCGATGATGCGGACCATCTACAAAGATCCGGAACGCTACAAGACCTACTGGAATACCATCCCGAACTGCTACAGCGCCGGGGACATCTGCCACAAAGATGAAGACGGCTACATGTGGTTCATGGGCCGCGCCGACGACGTGATTAAAGTGGCCGGCAACCGGCTCGGCACCGCCGAAGTAGAAAGCGCGCTCGTCAGCCATCATGCAGTGGCTGAAGCGGCAGTCATCGGCAAGCCACACAAACTCGTCGGCGAATCCATCAAGGCTTTCATCATTTTAATGCAGGGGGAAGTGGAAAGCCCGGCTCTGATCCAGTCGATCAAGGATCAAGTGCTGCAGGAGTTGGGTAAGATCGCGGTGCCGTCTGAGATCGACATCGTCCCCTCGCTCCCCAAAACCCGGTCCGGGAAAATCATGCGACGGGTGCTCAAAGCCAAGGAACTCGGACAAGACCTTGGCGATATCTCGACGATCGAAGATTGATTCAACCGGCTTCAGCCGAAATAGTCTGAGCGCCTTCGCGAGGCGAGCACAGCGGAAGACCGCACAAGCCGACTTTTCATGAAAGAAAACTGAGTGCTCGTGGACGCGTGATTAGATGAATGGAACACGTCGAACATGAAACGTAAGCCGGGCGAACCGATCTATCTCAAGCGACATATGTTAGGCCTTGCCCTGGCCCTGCTTGCCTCTTTTCTATTACCGCTCCTCTATCACCGCTATATCCAGCAACTGAGTTTCTCCACCCGGTTTATCGCCGGCCTGTTCATTGCCGCCGCTGGAGCCATCCTGCTGCATTTCACCTACCGGGCTTCGGCCCAAAACGAACCCTAGCGCCAGAGATCACTCCCCACAAGTTGCTCAAAAAGGTCGTCCCGCAAGGCCGCAGGTGAGTCGAAACTGGAAGCGTACCCTCCGGGGTACGTTGAGGATTTCGAGGAGCCGAGAACGAAGCTGGCGGACTGTTTCAGCATCCTGCTATTTCTTCTGCTCCGGCTTTTGATGTGTCCATGCCAGAGGAGGGGTCGCATCGGAAAGGTAGGCCTGCCCGAATCCCAGAACCAGATGCGCGTCCTGGAACCGCAGTTCCCAGAGTGAGAAGTCCGCAAAACCAAACATCATGGCCGACTGGGGGAAGCGCGCCAGATACCGCTCTTTCACGTCCGCATAATTCGGTGCACCAGCATTCAACAATACCGCCTCGCCCTGAAGATTCATCCGTCGGAGCGCCGAGGGATTCTTCTCTGGACGATCCGGCTCCGAGACAAATAGCCCGACGCGGCTATCCTGCAACAAATGTCCGGTATGCAACGCCAAACCACTCACATGAATATAGGCGCGCGTCCACTGTTCGCCAAAAACATAGGGTACATGTGACCCGAACGGCCGCCCGTTTCTCAGCGTCAGCAAAACCCCCGTACGGACCTCCTCAGCTAGGTTGGCCCACGCAGCCTGCACCTCTCCGTCCGACAGTGCCTCAGTCATTGCCATAGCAATACCCTCCTCGTTACATCACGATACACATGGTTCGAGACTACCACCTCTTCCCGAGAGCAACCAGGCTGAGTTGCCTTCCCTCCACAAACCTTCTCTGTTGAAGTCGAGAACAACTAACAACGATGAACACCATCGACCGGCCTCGCTAGCCGACAATTCACCAAAAGAGCATAAAATCTGTGATTTTTTCCTCTTGACATCTGAGCAATATTTCAGAAGCTGTGCATAAGTCAGGTCTGCCGTGCGACACCCCACATTCAGACTGGCGCTTCAAGCACGAAATCAGTCGGTCCTGAAAATAATCCCACGGCTGGTAGTAAAACGGCTGAAATACCCGTCAAGCCACAAAATGTTGTGGGTCCGTTCTGCGGGCCACAATGCCTATTTTTAAGGCAATCAGCTCGCAACTCTCTCCGTATCAGTCATTTCGTAACCAAAATGATGTTTGTCCACAGAGTTGTCCACAGAAGTTGGGGAACCGAACTTTAGAGCTATCTGCACTCTGTCCGGTAGAGCTAAAGTGGAAGTTACATCTCGCCAGGAAAAATATTGCAAGCATTCACAGATCGGCCAACTACCCGCCTCAAATAACTAGATAATTCACCACCTAACGCAACAGAAGACCATCGAAACGAGGGTGAGGAAACTCCGCCTCGTTTCATCTCGTACATCGTAGGGCTCACAGCCCCTAATCCAGGATGATTTCTCCAGGGGAAAACGGTATTCTTTCCAGCCGGCGAATACCAAGAGCGTCACCGCCTCAATGAGAGTGAGTCGTGAGAAGGAAGGGAATCCATGAGTTCGACCACAGGCATGACCACAGCACGTCAATTTAGAAAACTTCTGTTATCGGAGCAGCTCGAATTCATTTGCGAGGCGCACAATGGCCTCAGCGCAAAAATCGTTCAAGAAGCCGGCTTTAAAGGTATCTGGGGCAGCGGTCTCTCCATTTCCGCGCAATTCGGCGTCCGTGACAACAACGAAGCCAGCTGGACCCAGGTGCTTGAGACTCTGGAATTTATGTCCGACGCCACTACGATTCCCATTCTTCTTGATGGCGACACGGGATACGGCAACTTCAATAATATGCAGCGCCTCGTCCGCAAACTCGAACAACGCAAAATCGCAGCGGTCTGCATCGAAGACAAACTCTTCCCCAAGACGAATAGTTTCATCAAGGGGGACGCTCAACCCATGGCGGACATGCAGGAATTCTGCGGCAAGATCAAAGCAGGTAAAGACGCGCAGACTGACCAGGACTTTTGTATTATCGCCCGAGTGGAAGCCTTCATCTGCGGCTGGGGCTTGGCGGAAGCGCTGCGTCGCGCCGAGGCCTATCATCAGGCGGGGGCGGACGGCATCCTCATTCACAGCGCCCTCTCGGTGCCGGATGAAATCCTGGCATTCAAACAGGAATGGGGCAATCGCTGCCCCGTCGTGATCGTGCCCACCAAATATTACGCCACCCCCACCGACGTATTTCGGCAGCATGGGATTTCGATGGTGATTTGGGCCAATCACATGCTTCGATCGGCCGTGGCTGCCATGCAAAAAACCGCACGCACGTTACAGGAGCAGGAACACCTGCTCTCCATCGAAGACAAAGTCGCGCCGGTCTCAGAAATCTTCCGCCTGCAAAACGCCGCAGAGCTGCAAGAGGCTGAAGACCGCTATCTGCCCAAAGGAGCCGAGGGCACCGCGGCCATCGTGCTGGCCGCCTCCCGCGGAAAGGAACTGGGAGAACTCACCGAACTGCAGCCCAAAACGATGGTCAAGATTCAGGGCATCCCCATCCTGTCCCATATCGTCGACGCCTACAATGCCGTTGGGATCAAAGACATCGTGGTGGTCCGCGGATATAAGAAAGAGACCGTCAATCTGCCCAACCTCACCTATGTCGACAACAATAATTTTGCAGACACCGGAGAATTGGATTCGCTCTTGAAGGCCCTCCAATCTCTCAAAGGGCCGACAAAGGACACCATCATTTCTTATGGCGACGTGCTATTCAACAAATATATTCCCCAGTCCCTCTGCCAGGAAACCGGTGACTGCGTAATTTTCGTCGACAGCAACTGGCAGGAGCAGAGCAGCTATGCCCGCCTCGGCGGGTTTACCGAATGCACCATCCCCAATTCGAGAAGAGCCTTTAACGCGAAGATCTTTCTCAAGCAATTGGGCGACAACCTTCCTAAAGAATCCATCCACGGGGTCTGGATGGGATTTCTCAAAGTCTCGCCAAGCGCCGCCACCCTGATCACCGAGATTATTGTCGAGCTGCTGGCCAACCCAGCTAACCGGAAGGCCACCATCCCGCAGCTGCTCCAAGAACTCTTGAAACGGCAATACCCGATCCGCGTGCTCTACACGGCAGGCCATTGGCTCGACATCAACAGCCTTGAGGATGTGGTACAGGCGGGAAACTTCTAAGTACGGTCCTTCTAGTCTATCTGGTTAGTCTGGTCTGTTTGGTTTCGCTCAACTAGACAAACCCATAAACAGTGTCTGCCTGTAACTCATTGGCTCGACACACTGCCGGATTCAAAGCCTATCATGAGAATTGATGTCATCTGATTCGTCCCAGCATAGACACCAATACTCCCGCACCTCCAATCTCGCTCTTACCGCATCCTCAACAGCGTTCTGCAGCGTACCCATAAGCGCATATTCTCATGCTCTGCAATCCAGAATGATTCAGCACTGAATCGCTTTGGGTACATAGTCAGCGACGCCCCAACTGGCTCTTCCGCTCTACCTCAACAATTCCCAGCAATTCATTCATGCGCATCTGCGGCACAGAACTCGCTCTATCTATACGTCAAGAGATACCGATGAATACTAAGATGATGCTTGAATGTGTCGAAGAGGCCACGCTGTCTGAGCAGGACATGGCATGACCTATTTTATATTCTGTACAGCACCACACCCCTTCATGGAACCGTGGCGCATGGCGCCGAACGGTCCATGAGAAACCAAGGAGGCTACCATGACATTCTCCGGCAAGTTCCTACGGGGAGCTCTCATCCTGGTGTTCGGATTGGGCTGCGGCGCAGTCGGGACGAGTCATGCAGCATCGGAAGGGACCGCTGTCAGTCTGCCAGTCGAAATGGTGGCGGGCTATGTGCATGCCGTGATTGAAGCGGACCGCGAAGTATACACCAAGCACGTCGTGGAACGGATGCAGGCCAAGGGGGTGGTCGTGGCCTCGGAGAACTGGGAGCAGAAGAATACGCTACCGCTCCCGGCTCAATTTCTGATGGAGTCTGGCCGCGTCATGGCCAGAAAAGGCGTCGGGATACAGTATCGATTGATCAGCCTCTGGCCGATCAACAAGAAGAATGCCGCCGCCAGTGAATTCGAGAAGACAGGCCTGGGGATGGTCCTCACTCATCCGGCGAAACCCCATACCGGCTTTGTAAAAGAAGGAGGCGCCCGTTACTTCCAGGCCGTCTATCCTGATCTTGCGGTGACCCAGGCTTGCATCGGCTGCCATAATGCCCATCAGGACAGCCCCAAACGGGACTTCAAGATCAACGATGTCATGGGAGCGATTGTGATCAGTATTCCCGTGAAATAGACATGGTCCGGTGGAGATGACTCTCACTCAACGACTGAACAATCTTGCGGTGCCGATCCGAATGACCGCAAGATTGTTCAACGGCTCGCCTTCTTGGGAATGCAACGGAAACTTCCCGAGAACGGTTTGGGTTCATAGTCAGACAGGACGATTGATTGAAGCCGATTGCCTTACATGAAGCGATTGAGGGCTCGGTAGTTGTTCCTCCAAACTGGCGCTCCTCCCCTTCCGTCATAAATAACCAGAGACAGCACACACTCCCGTCGTCCTGGCAATGATGCTGCGCTCCTGCACGCCTGCTCTCGCCTGGAGCGGTGCAAAGAGAATCCGGTTGAGCTGGCCTTCCCCTATCAGATCGATTCCTCTCGACCGCTCATCGAATATCTTGGAGCCGCAGTAAATTGGAGCGCCAGCAAGACTGTCCGGAGCGTGACCCGGCGTCACTCGATCCTTCCGGTCTTCGCGGCTAACGGAGATTTTCTTGAGCCGCATCCATAACGTTGTATAGTACGGCTTTGTCGCGAGGGTATCCCTGTGAATCATCAGCAGACCGCCTCCACGATTCTGGCGCTCGAAGAATGCATCGAACAGTACATCGCGGACTGCCGCGGTCGTGTGGACGGCTTTGTGACGGGGCATTTTTCTCTTCAGGAAACCATTGCGCTTCAGAAACAGTCGTTCGCGAGCGATCTGCTATGCCACCCGGTCAATGCCCTCTGGGCGATTCCGTCTCTCTTTTTAAAAAAGCTCACCGAGATACCGGTGAAATTAGGCTGGCGCTCAGGCGCCGACCTGATTGCGCTCCTACCTACGGGCATCAAAACGCGTTATCAGATAGAGATTGAACGGCTGATTGCCACGGAGTTGCTGGAATGGCATGGCCCGAGGAATGATCGAACGGCCTTGCCGAACGGATTGCGTGAGCATATCGTGCAGCACCAACAACTAGCCCCGTTGCTTGCATCAGGCGCATTGCCTGATGCAGCACTCAAGGACCTGTCCGAGATTCCTCGCCTCATTGCCGAACATGCAGCCAGCCGAGCATTGGTATTCGATGCCACTGCCACGATACTGACACTGGCAACGGGGTGGTTCTTCTTCGGCAATCACTCGCTCGGCATTTCAGGAATCGGCGATCAGATCGCCAGAAACAGGGCGAAGGATAGGGCAGCTTCCACCTTCATGTTCGGGTCCAGTCTTGGATCGGCCTTCTATTCCCTGTTTCCCCCGAAGCCCTCATTCTGGCAAGTCGTAGGAGCCACGCTCACCGTGGGGCTCTTCGTGACGGCCATGAGCCTACTCGTCGGCATGCTGAGCGATCCCTGGCTAAAACAAATGGGGTTCCAACATACGCAGCTACATATGCTAATCGATGCCGTAGAGGACCACTTGCATCGACAATTACGCAAGCAGCTCAAGCCAGCCCTCAGACAACTGGCGGTATGATGAGCTCAATGCTTAGTGTCCTGGTTGGGCAATCTCCTTTGGTGGAGAGAGCAATAACAGTCTACAGACGGGGGGCTCAGGGCTGGCTACTGTCGGAGGGCCTTTCTCACATCCTCGATCGGAATCTCGCGCCAGGCACCGGGTGGAAGCTCTTCCAATTTGAACGGGCCATATTGAATACGCCTTAGCCTGGTCACTTCATGTCCCAGCGCCATGAAGAGCCGTCTGATCTCACGATTCTTTCCCTGAACCAGCACCACTTCAAGATGGGATTCGCGTCCGGAACTCTTCTGAATCTTCACGGTATGACACTGGAGGCGTTCGCCCTCCTCAACCACTCCGGCTACGGCCTCTGTCGCTTGCGCCTCCGTGAACTCTCCTCGCACAGAAACCAGGTAGGTCCGCATCACTTTATGGCCAGGATCGGTCAGATAACTCGATAAGGTCGAATCGTTGGTGAGCAGCAGGAGCCCGCTGGTTGCCTGATCGAGTCTCCCGACGGCATGCAGATAGCCCAGGTCAGCCGGTAATACATCGAAGATGGTCTTCCGGTCCTTGTCATCACTGTGCGTCGTGATGACCCCTTTGGGTTTATGAAACATGATAAATCGTTTAGCCGAATCTTGAATCGGTTTGTCGTCAACCGCGATGGCATCTTTCGGCCACAGGACCCACGTGGCCGGATCCTGCACGACTCGACCATTGATGCGAACTCGACCTGCGCGGACCCATTCCTGGCTCATGCTCCGTGACGCAACACCAAGCTTCGAGAGCAGTCGATCCACCGTGAACCGTTTAGACGAGAGCGAAGACTTTTGTGCCATCCTAAACCCTATCCATATTGAAAAGTGATCGCTGAGAACCGACAGTTTCGGATTATAGCAGTCCGGAACACAGTAGGTCGCCTATGCCGAATGTATGGGATAACAGGACAGGCCCTGGCAGGATAGTAGCGCAAGATCGACGGAACGAGCGAGAGTGGCGAGGCACTCGAAGGTGGAACTTGCACGTTTCGCGCGTGAGACGCTGGCGGGTTTCTTCAGCCTTCGGCTAGGAACTGGCTTTGAGACCGATGATTCCCAGAATAATTAAGGCAAGTGAGGCCAACCGAGGAAGAGCCGTCGACTCGGCAAACAAGAGAATCCCCAACGTGGCTGTCCCGATGGCTCCAATTCCGGTCCATACGGCATAGCCGGTCCCGACCGGAATGGTTCGTAGCCCCAGCGCCAGAAAATAGACACTGCCCACCATGGCCAACAGCGTCCAGGCACTGGGCCAGGGGCGTGAGAATCCCTCCGTATATTTCAATCCGATCGCCCAGCCTATCTCCAACAGTCCCGCCACAGACAAATAGAACCAACCCATCACACCCCACTCTCTTCAGATCGTTCGCCTAGCAGCTCTTTCTACAGGATTGATATCCCAGCATGTTCGAACTACGAATGCAACGAGACCGGCTCTACTCCGTCCGCGTGGCCATTGCCGGTTGTAGGAGAGCTCGAAGACACCGCAGCCTCGCCGACATCGGACTTCGTTGTACGGACCGGAGCCGCGACCCGACCCTCCATCCACCGATACAGCACCGGTAGTACAATCAATGTCAGTAACGTGGAACTGACGAGTCCTCCGATGACGACAATCGCCAAAGGCCGTTGTACTTCAGAACCGATGCCACGGGCAAATGCAAGGGGCAGCAAGCCAAGGAGAGCGACCAACGCGGTCATGAGGACAGGGCGCAACCGAAGCAAACAGCCTACCACTACGGCCTCGTCCAGACTGCGGCCCTCCTCACGTAACGTGTTCATGTACGAAACCAGCACAATGCCGTTCAAAACAGCCACGCCAAAGAGGTTGATGAAACCGATGGAGGCAGGCACGCTGAGGTATTCCCCCGTCAACCATAACGCCACCACTCCTCCCACCAATGCGAAGGGGAGGTTCAGGATGATTAGTGTGGCCTGACGGAGCGAATCGAACGACGAGTACAGCAACAGAAAAATGAGCCCGATGGTCAAGGGCACGATGATCCGGAGCCTGGCCATCGCCCGTTCCATGTTTTCGAACGACCCTCCCCACGTGATCGTATAGCCGGACGGAAGCGCCACCTGTGCGCTAATTTTCTCCTGCGCTTCAGACACCAAACTACCGATATCACGCCCCAGCGTGTTGAACCCGATAGACACATAACGCTGCAGCTGCTCGCGGCTGATCCGTCCAGGCCCCTCCTCCACCCGAACCGTCCCCAGATCGCCAAGGGGAACCAGCCGGCCGGATGCGTCAGTCAGGAGAATATTGCCGATGGTCTCGGCACTGTTCCGGTACTGTTCCGGAAAGCGTACGAAGAGGTCGAACCGTTGCTGGCCCTCATACACGCGGGTGGCAGCGCTCCCCCCGATCGCCGTCGTAATGATCTCCCGCACATCGGCAACGTTGATGCCATGCCGGGCAATCTTGCCACGGTCGATGTCGATCGTCAGGTAGGGCTGTCCGAAGAGTTGCTCAACCTTGATATCCTGCACCCCGCGCACGGTGCCAAGCACAGCGGCGATGTCGTTCGCTTTGAGCCGCAACAGCTCCAGATCGTCACCGAACAACTTGACCGTCGCTTCCGTCCGCACCCCAGAAATCAACTCATCGACTCGTTGTTGAATTGGCTGACTGATCAGAAAGGTGGCGCCCGGGACCTGCGTCAACCGTTCACGGAACTTCTGCATCAGTTCCGGCATCGTGCGGGCAGTCGTCCATTGATCAAGCGGGCGAAGCCGCACAACCGGGTCGCTTTCGTTGGCCTCTTGCGGATCGTTCCCTAATTCAGTTCTGCCGATCTTGGACAGCACCATTTCGACTTCCGGGAATTCCAGCATCGCGCGTTGCATATCTTTCTCGATCTCGATCGAGGCCTGCAGCGACACGCTGGGCAGCCGAATGGTTTGGGGAGCAACCGTTCCCTCGTTCAAGGTTGGAATAAACTCACTCCCCAGAAACGGCAAGAGTGCCAGGCTGGACAGGAGTAATCCGACTGCCACGATCAGCACAACCTTCCCATTCCCGAGCGCCCAGCGGAGCGAGGGCGCGTAGAGGCGCTTGGCCCAGCGGACGATCCAGGGGTCTTCTTCGCTCGCCCGTTTCAACATGAGAGAGCAGAGGACCGGCGACAGCGTCAGCGATAGGACGAGGGACACCAGGAGCGCGATCATGATGGTGTAGGCCAGCGGCTTGAACATTTTACCCTCCATTCCATGGAGGGACAGCACCGGCAGGAACACGATGATGATAATCAAGATACCGAATACGACCGGCTGCGCGACCTCTTTTGCCGCCGACAGGATCACCTCACTGTGCTTCCTGACGTTGCCATGCTGCAGCGAGAGATGTCGATAGACGTTCTCGACCACCACCACGGATCCGTCTACGATCATGCCGATCGCAATGGTCAATCCGCCCAGTGACATGAGGTTGGCCGTCAGGCCGACCTGGCCCATCACGATGAACGTGGCTAGAGGGGCCAGGACCAGGGTGCCGACGACGATCAGCGCGCTCCGGACGTTGCCTAAAAAAAGGAAGAGGACGATGACGACCAACACCACCCCCTCCGCGAGCGCCTTGTAGACGGTGCTCAACGCCGCATTGATCAGCTCGATCCGATCGTAGAACGGCACGATCTTCAGTCCGTCAGGGAGTAACTGCTTCGCATGAATGTCCTCGATGCGAGCCTTGATGCTTTCAACGACGTCGCGGGCATTGCCTCCCCGCAACATCAGGACGATACCGCTCACGACCTCCCGCTCTCCATTCAACACGGTGGCGCCATGCCGAACGGCATGGTCGACCCGTACCTGGGCCACATCGCCCACAAAGACCGGCGTCCCTGCGACAGCTTTCACGACGATGCGTTCGATATCCTGAATGGTGCGGATGAGCCCGACTCCCCGCACGATGTATTTCTCGGCATGTTTTTCCAGAATATCGCCGCCGGCATTGGCATTGTTGTTGGCGATGGCTTCAAAAACGTCGTGGAGGGTGAGGTTGTATTTTCGCAACATCGCCGGCTCGATCAGGACCTGGTACTGTTTGCTGTACCCGCCCATCGAATTGACGTCGATAACCTCAGGCGTGCGCTTCAACAGCGGTCGAATGACCCAATCCTGAACCGTACGCTGATCGATCAATGCCCGCTCAGTGGCGGCAGGGTCTTGCGAGGGACGAGAAGGTGCCTCCAAATAATATTGAAAAACCTCCCCGAGCCCCGTACTGTTCGGCACCAACATCGGTTCCGCCCCTGGGGGGAGCAGTTCCTTTACCTCGATCAGCCGTTCGAGCACCAGTTGGCGCGCGAGGTTGATATCCATCGAGTCGTCGAAGACGATCGTCACGAGGGAGAGGCCGACCTTGGTCAGGGATCGCAGTTCCGTCAGGGAGGGCACCCCAGTCAGCTGTAGTTCGATCGGATAGGTCACCAGCCGTTCGACTTCAGTGGGCGACAGTCCTGGTGCCTTGGTGACCACCTGCACCAGGACGCTGGTGACGTCGGGAAACGCATCGATGGGAATGGTTCGAAAGGCATAGAGCCCCCCTACCGCGATCATGATCGAAAAGATCACGATGAGCATGCGCTGGCGGAGGGACAGTTCAAGGAGTCGCGCGACCATCAAACTTGCTTCTTCAATAATTCAGATTTTAAGAGGAAGGCGCCGTGCGTCACGACCGGATCTCCTTCGCTCAGGCCGCTGAGAATAGTCGTGGCAATCCCGTTGGATTCGCCGACCTGAACATCGCGGGCTTCATAGGTATCCGCATCCCGCTGCACAAACACAAAGGTCCGGCCCTGATCCTGCTGCAATGCGGCATCCGGCACCACCAGCTGATCAGGCTGAGGCTCGGACGAGAGACGGATTGTTGCAAACATTTCCGGTTTGAGCCGCCCATCAGGGTTCGGCAGCTCAAGCCGAACTTGCATCGTACGAGTGGCAGGGTCCAGCACATCGCCCACATAGGTAATGGTACCCGTCATTACCTCTTTCGGGTACGCATTGACCCTGATCTCCGCATGCCTGGCTCCTGAGGCATGGATGGCGTGAACGAACGCAATATCCCGCTCGGGAATGTTGGCCAGCACCCAGACCTCTGACAGGTCGGCGATGACAAAAAGTTTCTCGGTCGTCTCGACCACTTCGCCCCTCGTCAGGCTGCGGCCAATGATGCGCCCGGAGAAGGGGGCGACGATCGGAACATGGGATTGAATATTCCGGCTGCGGCCAAGACGGAGAAATTGGTCGTCGTCCATCCCCAGCAGTTTCAAGCGGTCCCGGGACTCATCCGCTTCCGCTTGCATACTGAGCAACTCCGCCTGTCGACGCTGCGCTTCGGCTTCGCCGATCACTTGTTCTTTCAGGAGAAATTTGGCCCGTGCATACCCCTGCTCTGCGAGGTGGAGTTTAGCCCGCGCCTTGAGATAGGCAGATTGGGCAAGTCCCAAGTCGCTGCTATAGAGGATCGCCAGCAGGGCGTTCGCTTCGACCTGCTGGCCTAGATCCGCATACACGTCGACGACACGGCCCCGGACGAGCGTCGTAATGTCGGCCATGGCACGCTGATTCGGCTGAACGAGGGCAGGAAACTCCCGGTGGGTTCGGAACTCGCTCCGAACTACCGGCGCGACCACTACCCCGACCCGCAAGGATTCTTTCGCCGATAGACGGACGAGTCCATCGCCGGGAGCGACCTGCGGAAGAGCAACCGCAGACGTGGGCGGCGCACCATCACAACCGAATACCGCCGCGGCCACGCCGAGGAGCAGACCGAGAGCCGAGCCCCTGAAATATCGTGCCAACCTCCTCATGCCTGGCGCCCTCTTCACGCCTGACTCTATACGGTAAACGGTATCGCTCATAGCGTCCCTCCGACCGCTCGTTCGAGTCGAGCCAGCGACACGGACAAGTCATACCGAGCCTGCACGTAGTCCATCTGGATCTGTCGCTGCACACGTTGCGCGTCAAAAACCTCCAACAGGCTGGACGCTCCCTGCTGAAAGCTGAACTGAGCGAGCCGCAGAGCCTCCTGAGCCTGCTTCAGCAAACCTTTGTCGAACACCTCGATCAGTTCAGCCGTCGTCCTGGCGTCCTGATAATGTTGGTGCACCGCTCGCACCAGTTCGTTGCGAGCCCGCAGCAGTTCAGCCTCTTCACGTCGCTTGGTCCCCAACGCCGAAGCGATCTCCCCCTGTCGGCGATACCAAGTTGGGATCGGAACCGAGAGTCCTCCCTGCCAGGCTTCACGGCCAATTTCACGCCAATAGCTGCCGTTCACCGTCACGTTCGGCACTCGGGATTGCCGCTCAAACTCAAGCTTCCACTCGGATTGTTCGACCGATTGAAGCAGCCGTTGGATGGTGGGGTGCTGATTCAGCATACGTGTCATTAAGGGATCGATGTGAATTCCTTTCGGAATGTCGACAAACTCACCGCTCACCGAATAGGAGAGTCCCAGGACGCCGCCGGTGTAGGTATCCACTACGACACGACTGATCCGGACTGAATTGTCCGCCCGTGCCAGCTGTTGCCGCGCCTTGAGAACTTCAACTTCGGCCTTGATCGCCTCAAACTGAGGTGCTTCCCCTGATTTCACCCGGGCTTTGACGATTCGGGCCACCCCGTCGACGATGTCGAGGTTCTGCCGAGCCAAGCTGGCATCCTGCTGGGCCAGCAGGAGATCGTAGAAGGCCACTTTAACCTGGGCAATAAGATTCAACCGGGTTTCGGTAAGACCGGAATTCGCCGTGGCCACTCCGGCATCTGCCGCCCGCTGCCGTGCGGCACGCATCCCAGGCCATTCCAAGGGCTGCCCGATTGTCGCGTTATATTCTGTCAGCGATTGCCGTGCGAGCGATTGACCGATGTCAGCCCGGCCCGTATCTCTGATTTCGCCCACTCCGGTGTTTCCGGTCACCGTCGGATTGGGATAGGAGCCTGCAACGGTTTGTTGGCCACGCTGCTGATCGATAAACCCTTGCGCGCCTGCCATCGTCGGATTACGCTCCAGAGCCAGCTGGACAATCCCTTCCAACGTATATGTCTCTGGAGCATTTCCGGCTGCATGGGTCGTTGAGCAGACGAGAACCATCGAACATGTCGTTACGAGAGCGATCATCGAGAAGAACCTTGCCGATGCGGTTCTGCTTTTTGCGATGAAAATCTCACGAACACATTCTATTGAGGAACGCGACCATTGAATTGTTCTGTTCATCGTGCACTACCTTTTATCCACCATAAGACCTTGCTGTCAGTCTTCAAGAAATCTCCTACTGTATACCCTGACATGCGCTCACGCCTCGCGCAAGCCGTATTCCGGCATGCAGATTTTTTGAGGATACGCTTTTCTTTATTACTTTCGACCGGCCAAGAGGTTAGAGACCTCGATTCTCGCTGTGGGAGTCATGCGACCGCGTGGATCGGCAGGATTCAACCAAACATTGTACTGAACAATCCCAGGTCGGGAAAAGCATAGGCTCACATAACCCATCGGTGGAATCGTTGCCGTATCGTCCACCATACCGAGCCGCGTAAAGCCCTTTTCACATAACACAAGACTCAGATGGTGATGACTGAGAAGCCCAATTTTGACGGGATCGGACCGCAAATTTTGCCATCGTACCTCATCTCCAGTGGCAACATACAAGGCTTGCGGGCTGACATGCTCCAAGATTTCAATGTCGTGTATCCGTACCGGCTGAGTGCTCGACGGACTCGCACAACCGGCTAGTACTGCCAAGCAGACACAGACAACGGTGCGGCCGATCCACTGCGCATTCCTTCGGTCACCAAATCGAAACTGGTGGATCCTGGCAACGGACCGTCCCAGCATTGACAGGATGCGTTTCTTAATTTCTTCAGACATTGAGTAATCCTCTTGCCATGCAGTTGAATTCTTTCTCAACCGCGTTCACGAAGTCGCCACGCGCGAAGGGTCTCCAAAACGTCCTGCCCACTCAGATGGATTGTCTACGAACAGCCTGTTGACGGGTCGGCTCACCCTGCCGATCGCGATGCTTTTCATTGTTAGATGCTCGTGCTTCGTTGTCAGAATGGCATGAATTTTCCCTCTTGGGACTTGGGGTGATCCACCATCATGAGGGGATGGGATGTTTCATGTGCCGCACAGCGCTCCTAAACGGCATGTGCGTCGTGAGTCTCGCATCCTGCTTCTTCTATGCCAGCCGTACCATCATCTGCAGATCCAGCCCCTGAGCGACGACAAAAAGGCTGCATGTCTAACGCTCGTCACTCATGAATGTGCCCTCCCGATATACGAACGCAGAGACACTCATCGCCTTCGCGTATCCCCGTCATGTCGATTTTCATCTGTGGCCGTTTGAATCACGAGCGAGGGACACGAAGCGGTTGGAGCGAACCCACTGCGCCCCGTGCCGGACGCATTCCTCGTTGTGTCATGGGCCCTACGTCCCCATGAGCCTGCACATCCCTATTGGCCTCAATGAGAGGATCGATGACGTTTCCGCAATTCACACAGAGCCACCCGTCATACTCCCATGTATGCTCGTGGCAGAAATGCATCGGAATGATGAATCCGCAGCAGCGTTCACATCGCATATGCCACTCGCGATATCCCGGAATATCTTTAGCCTGGAACCTGCACTCTCCGGGCCTCCATTGTCGAGCGCAGCAGGTCACTTCGACGGAACAGAATGACCGATCTCACTTACTCGACCGTCGTGGATCTGATCGTCTGGACGTTTGAATCGATCAGATCGAACTGACAATATCAGGAAATATGCGTCGGCATTTCCTCGCGAGCAGTTCAGCATCGAACGGCTTCACGAGATACTCTTTGGCTCCCAGATTCACCGCGTCGCGGAGACGCTTAATCTCGCTCGATAGCGCAGTCACAATCACGGGGATCTCCGAATGACGGTCCCGCATTTCCTGCAAAATCGCCATCCCTCCAAGCAAGGGCATATCGAGTTCAAGTACAAGTCCGTCGAAGGGAGCCCGCTCCTTTTCCTGTGCGATTCGAACAAGACCGGAAAACCCACTGTCTTCACTCGCCACAGAGAACCCAAGCCCGAGCAGGTGCTCACAGACTATGTTCCTCGCTTCATCGTCATGATCAATAACCAGAATGCGTCGACGCATGGACATCTGCCCGATGGCAGCACCCCTTTCCTCCGATAACGATTCTTTCCGAACAAGAGCGGCAATTCTCATACGCGCTGGTCTCTCCCGTTCACGATGATGATTGCGTTCTTTCAAGAGGCGCTATGACGTATCTCCTTGTTGCAACGCCCCCGCCCTCTTCACCACCTATCGGGAAGCCTCCGGCACTTGCGTTGAGAGCGCCCCACTCACTCGATCTTCAATGAGAATCATAATCTGTTGCTCGGCTCGCTCACTGTGTCCCAGCACTCGCACCGCACACAAGTTAAATGCCCCCTGCTTCGTTCTGACGGTCTTTCGAGCCTCTTCCTCATCTGGATGGGACCATGATCCCCACGTGTTGCGTTCACGTATTTGTGTCCCCAACTTGATAATTTCGAGACGGAGGTCATGTGTATCTGGCACGACCGAGTCCATATCCCCTGCTCGGTCCATGTACTGGCGTGCCCGATCATTCGCATAATGCAGTTGCAAAGACTCTCCCAGCATGACGATACCGACGTCGGTGTCATCGGTTTGACTGTACAGCGCCGGCCTTGAGCCTGCACCCATTGTCGCCTCACACGTTGAAAAATCTTGCCTTACACGGTCACGGGCTCAACGCATGGCCCGCAGCGCAACGCCTCATGGACGCTGCCATGTTCATGTCCTACATGACCGGCGGGCGAAGCGCGTCCCAGACTCCCGATCCCTGCCCAGGATGTCCATAGGTCATGAGCTGACGATAAAAGACCGCGCATTCATCGCAGTACGTATCGGACACAAAGACCTCGGGCAACCCAATGCGGTAACGATGTAGGAGCTCGGGCAAATTATCCCATTGCGGGGCGGCAAGCTCAGATGATTCCGCCAAGCGCATCCTGTGGCAGAGCAAGCAGCGAACCGCGTGAAAATCGGACTCGGTTGCTTCCGTGAGATCTTCATCAGGCTTCATATGGCAACATTCCGCTGTTCAGAAACTACAGGCTTTCGTACCGGTCATGCCATGCGCTACAAATTCTTGGGATGCTGGTCGTGCAAGGGCATTGCTGATGATTTCATTAAAAGTGGTTCGCAAATCTCCCGCCTGTCCCTTTGACACAAACGCATAGGCTCCCGCGGCAAAGGCGCGCGCAACATGGTCCGAGTCGTCATGACCACTCATGAGAATGACTTTCGTGTGCGGAAGCAGTTCCCGCAATCGACGGGCTGCCTCCAATCCATTCACGCCAGGCATGTCGATGTCTGAAATCACGATGTCCGGCATGAGTTCGACCGCAGCAGTGAGGAGGGCACTCCCATCCGGGACCGTCCCTACAATCCGATCTTTGTCTGATAAAAGGCAGGCCAACATCTGCAGCACATGCTGATTGTCATCCGCTAGAAGAAGCCGCATCTTCTCCACGATCTGCCCTCCTCCGATTAGATAGCTCAGGTCATCTCTTCCGGATATATATTAAAGTGGAGGCACGAAAGACGTATACTAGGCGTGTCCCTAGGGAAGCACGACTATCTCCCTGGGAAGATTGAAGATTGTGGCAGGGTCTTCATCGGACGTCTGCGGCAATCATCGCTCAGTTTGCCGATCCCGCGACGCGGCGCTCGGATACGCGACAAGCTGCGATGCATCATGGGGCTACGGGAGCCGGCTCGTACGGCAGGGAGCCTACAAAGGCTTAGTCCGATGCGGTGAGGCCGTGAAGGAGTGCGTATTTTGTCAGCTCTGCCGTCGTATGAAGATCGAGTTGGGTCATGATCTGCGACTTGTGAAACTCGACGGTCTTTGGTGAGATATTGAGGGTCGTCGCAATCTCCTTGACCGTCATCCCTTCCGCAACGAGTTGCAAGACTTCTCGTTGACGCGCCGTCAATGGTTCATCCTTCGACACGGCAGGCCTGCCGCCGGTGATGACCGCCTTCACCAGACCTTTTGCAACTAATGGGGTGACATAACACTGCCCCCCCATAGCCGACTCAATGGCTTGGAGTAATTCTGAGCCGGCGGATCGTTTCAGGAGATAACCGGAAGCACCTGCCTTGAACGCTTCATTCACATAGGCCGAATCGGCATGCATGGTGACGAAAATCAGCTTGGTGCGAGGAAGCATTTTCTTCAGCTTCCTAGCGGCGTCGATCCCATTGAGCTGCGGCATCGAGATGTCGAGCGTGACGAGGTCCGGCTGGAGTTCTTCTGCCATTCTAAGAAGAGTACGGCCATCCTCCGCGACGCCCACAATGTCGCACCGCTCCTCCAACAGCTTCCGGAATCCGTCCAACACCAACGTATGGTCATCAGCCAAGAGCACCCGGGGCCTGCTCATTCGTCCTCCTCCAGCACGGGCACCACCACCTGTACCGTGGTGCCACCTCCCACGGCAGAGACAATCTGCAGGGTCCCCTGAACCAGAGCGACGCGCTCTTTCATACTCAGCAACCCCAGTCCCTGTCCGCCGTTCACAGATCGTTCGGAAACAAACCCTATTCCATCATCCGTAATCATGACCGTCAACTCCGATCGCAACAGGATCAACTCCACACCTACTCGCGATGCCTGCGCATGACGAGCCACGTTGTTCAGACTTTCTTGGACCACGCGATAGAGACAGGTCGCAATCTCCTGAGGAACGACATCTGGAATGTTCTTATGCTGAAAGACCCCTTGGACGTGGCTTCGAGCGGAGAAATCGTCCACTAAACGCTGCAGCGCGATCGGAAGGCCAAGGTCATCAAGAATAGATGGATGGAACTGATAGGCCAAATGACGCACATCCTCCGACAACTCCACGACCCGATCTTGCATCGCTCGAACGGCTCGGCCCACATGAGCCGGTGAGGAACTCAGCTGATGTTCCACCGCTTCGATCTCCATGACAAGAAGTGCGAGCCGTTGATTGATATCATCATGGAGGTCGCGGGAGATACGGCGACGCTCTTCCTCCTGCACCCGCAACAGACGAGATGCCAACTGCTGCAGCTCTTGCCGGCTGAACTCGAGCGACTGCTCGGTTTGCATCCGTTCAGCCACTTCAACCACCAATGATTCGTTGACCAATGCCAGCTCTTTCGTCCGATCCTGCACACGCCTATCCAACGCTTCGTTGAGTTGTTGCAACTCCTCTTCATGCTTGCGCCGTTGGAAGGAGAACCAGACCGGCATCCAAATCACGACGCCACTGAGCAGGTGATTGACCAACGGGATCCAGAGGGGAATGTCATACAGGTGAGGACTCCAGATGCCCCCGATGGCCGTCAATACAGTTACCACGATGGCAACCGTAACAGGAAACCACCGAACCGGAGAAAATAGCGCCAGCAGGACCGGCACGATATAGAGCACATGAGTGGCCAGAGTCAGCGGCGTGTGAAGATCCAAGACAAAGAGCACGACCGTCGCTGTTGAGACACCGGCCGCAATGAATCCTTGTCGAACCTCTCTGTTCATCACTAGCTCCCGATGGATTATCCGCTCTCAGCGGGCACGGAAAACCAATGTATGCGGCTTGCCCCACGACAAGACGTATGATCGGCCGACCCAGCCAGTAATGCATGTAACCACGTTTGAACAGAGCATGTCGATGTGGACCTCTCGTCACGCTCAAGATCGAGCCGAGGACTCAAGTCGAGCGTTAGAGGAGTCCGCGCTTCTGGAGGTAGTCTTTGTCGATGACCGGGGTTGGTTTGGTCGGAACCTGTCCCCTTTCTTGTAATAATCGTTCGACGTATTTCCCGATCAAGTCCGATTCGAGGTTGACCTGATCGCCGACTTGCTTGAGGCCCAGAGTCGTGACCTTCGCCGTGTGTGGAATAATCGAAACAGAGAAGCCACGATCAGTCACCTGGTTGATCGTCAGGCTGATGCCGTCCACGGTGACGGACCCCTTCACAATACAATGGCGCAGAACCTCCGGCGGAGCTTCGATCATGAACAGGATGGCGTTCCCATCCTGCTGGCGGCTCCGAACCGTGCCGATGCCGTCCACATGACCTGCCACCAAATGCCCGCCGAGCCGTTCGTTCAGCTTCATCGCTCGTTCCAAGTTCAGCGGCGCGCCTGCAGTGAGTTCTCCAAGGCTGGTCACGGACAGGGTTTCGGGGGACACCTCCACGGAGAAGTTGTGCTCGCTCTTGCTCACCACGGTCAGACAGGTGCCGTTCACGCTGATGCTGTCCCCGATTTTGAGGTCGCCCATGACGGTTGAAGCCAGAACCGTCATCCTCGTTCCGACGAGAGTCTTCTCGATCGAGATGATGGCGCCAAGCTCTTCTACGATACCTGTGAACATTACTCGTCCCTCATGATCCGTTTCACGACATAGACAAAGAGTACGATCAGCACCATCAAACCGATGACGGCCAAGGCTCCGATGACGATGTTCTCTGACGCGATTTCTTCCATCATCTGGACATTATATAGAACTCGTCCACATTATTCATGACGGCTCGTTGCCAAAGCCTACAGAAACCAGGCGAAGGGCACATGGCACGAGGCGAGACTATATTTCTGATCACAACTGGCCTCTCGCCCACACCAAGTCTATGTTCGTCTCACCGTCATCCAGAACAGCGCAGCGGCAATGAGTTGCAGTCCCGCGATGATCGCAAAGGCGTTGGCATAGTTCAGGTGCGCAATCAGCACCCCTGCCAATAGCGGCCCACTGGCATGGCCGATGTCTCCGATCGTTCCTTGCATACCCATCCCTGCCCCAAGCGTCTTGAACTCAGAACTATCGGCGACCAACGCGGACGAGGAGGACGAGACGACGGCTTCGCCGAATCCAAAGCCCGCCGAGAGCAACAAGAGTAGCCAGAACATCGACACCTGAGGGATACAGACGAAGGTCGCTGCGCAAATCACGAGGCCGATAACGATGAGCGGCTGACGCCCGACGCGATCGGACACCCGACCCATAATCGGCTTCGACACAAGCGACGTGAGGGCCTGGACCGTAAACAGCAGCCCGACTTCTCCTGGATTCAAGCCTATCGAGATCCCATAGAGAGGGAGGAAGGCCATCAAGGCCCCGTTCGCAATCATCTTGGCTGCGTCGGTCGAGCTGGTAATGAGGACCTTGCGATTCTTGGCGACGACCCTGAAACCCTTCCACATCTCCGCCAACAGCGGTGCCATCCCCTTTTCTTGAATACGCGGAGGCGGCGGCGTGAGGTGCAGGCTATAGAAAATGGCAATGGCGATGCAGCCGAAGAGGCCGGCCGTCATAAACGCAGCGGGAAATCCCGATGCGTAGATCAGATAGCCGCCAATGAGGGGACCGAGCAACGCACCGGATTGCGTCGAGGCCGTGTAGGTCCCGAGCGCCGCACCGCGTCGTTCTCGATAGAGATCTGCCACAGTCGCCAGCGCACTGGGTGCGAAGATCGCAGTGGCGAGCCCATGAAAGAAGCGCAGGGCGGTCAGCCAATCGAGATCCGTGACCCAGGGATAGAGAAACGGTGGAAGCCCGAAGGCGACCACGCCGATCTGCAAGAGAAACCGCCGTCCGTAGATGTCTGACAGGGCGCCGGACGGCAACTTGAGGAACACCCCGGTCAATGTGGAGACCGACACGATTAGCCCGATCCGTTCAGGACTGGCCCCGAGCGACTCTGCGAACAAGGCCAACACCGGCATCCGGACCATGTTGTAGCTGATGAAGCAAAACACGCCGACGGTGCAGAGCAGGGTGAAACTGCGTGACGTCGTCATCGGACCGCAGCCCCCGATTGGATCGCCCCGCGAAAATGTACCGTCTCCATCGCCTGCTTCAACAAGACCACCTCGTCATCGGGCAACGATGGCGGGTCGGTCGCCTCGAACAGAACATGGTCCGGGTGTTGCCGTATTTCTAATCCCAGCCGAGTCACGACCTGCACACCTTGGGTCAGCTTCCGGGCCACGATGTTGCCGACCAAGGGCCGAATGAGTGACAGGAGCCCTGCCAGGATGCGGCTGTCCAATTTCGTGTAGGCCACCAGCGTCGTTTCAACCGCATCCCTCCCGTCTCCGTCTTTCACCGGATTCATTCTCACGAACACGACCGCCTTTCCCATCACCTGCGGCAATACCGTACTCTCATGAGTACCCTCCAGATAGTAAATCCGATTGGCCATATCCCCATAAACAAGTTCGACGATGCCCGATGTCCCTTCACCATCGTCCCCCCAAAATCGACCGGGTCCACGCCCCTCCGATTTATAGGGGGCGAAATCGAGCCGATTGATCAACGCCGCAGCCACCGGTGGCCGGTCCAACAGATACTGATAGACCGATTCGGAAATCGGGATCTCCGTCGGCCCGATCTTGTTGGCTGTGGTGTAATGATCGACTATCGCCTGCAGGGGACAAGCCCATCGTGGTTCAACCTTCGACACCGGAAACGTGAGACCCACATGATACGACGACAGCACACAGGATTCTGCCTGTACTGGGACGATCCAGAGCCCAACGACACCCCCCAACAGTATCGCCCACAATCTGCCTTGCATCGCCACCAGGAACGTCATGGAGTTTGCGACAAGACCTGAATGGATAACTGAGCGGGAAACAGCTGGCGAGCGTCCTGACGGAGGCGCGCTTGACGCAACAGGGTCTCGACGGTCTGGGCTACCTTTCCCTCGAACGAGACCTGCTTGTTCGTGACGATCGTCACAGGCTTGGAGAGGTCGACCAGCTGATCGTTCAGGAATAGCGTGTACCGCCGCACTAGGCTGGTTTCAACCTCAATCCGGTTCGGCGCTGTGACAGACGCCTCCAGTCTGGCATAACGTTTTTCCCTGGTCAGCGCATCTCGCTTGGAAACCAGGTCTTCCGAAAATGCGGCAATTGCGTCCGTAATATCGATACGAACCCAGCCGAACGATTGAAAATGGCTTGCCTCACGCACGACCGTCACCGTCGTTGGAACTGGATTTCGGCGCTGCGCGTTGAACCAGGTCACCAGATCTGGCAATTCCTCTCTGGGGAAGTAATGCCCGCCAGCCGTGGGATGCTCGCGATCATGCTCCCGATAGACAAAGGGGTAGCCCAACCTCGTCAATTCTTTCGTAATGGTGCGGCTGAGTTCAACCGGCATCACCTGATCCTTGGCCCCATGAATGATATAGAGCGGCGTGGAGCGCAGGTTGGCCAAAAACGGCAGCAGCACATTGTCGAGTCCGCTAGCCATTGGCGCAATGCCGGCGAACAGGGGCGCATCGTGCATACCGATCACCCAGGCACCAATTCCACCGTTGGACATGCCGGTGAGAAACACTCTGTCAGGATCGATGTGGTACCGCCGTTGCACGGAGCGAATCGTCTCCAGCACCAGCTCCTCCGCACCTCTCGTAAACCAGGCACCCATCGGAGCGGTTGGACAGGCTAAGACATAGTCCTCCCCCAATCGGGCCTGCCATCGTTCCAGATAGGCCTCACCGGTAAATCCTGCGCCATGCAGGCAGACCACCAGTCCATACCCCTTCGTCAGCTGATAGGTCAAAGGAACGGAAAGCGCCAGGTGATGGGTATGGCCCCGCACCTCGATTCGCTCGTCTGGCATCGTTCCAGTCGGCTGTGGCACATAGTTCCGCTCGGTTTGGATGATCCGTATGATCTCGTCGATCGTGGCATCTGGATCAGACAGAATGGTCTGTAGGATGCGCGCAGCCTCGTCCGTATCTCTGCTATCGAGGTACTGGAAAACCTGCTGCGTGAGATCGACTGATGAGGCAGCCGCAATCGCATACATTCCATGAACGATGCACGAAGCCAGAATCATGGCCAGGACCGCACAAAGGAACCTGCGCGTCACAGATCTCCTTCCACAACCAGATCTTCCCCGATGCGGCGAACCGTGACGTGACGTAAAGGCAATGCTTGGGCCAAACGTTTCGGACTCCGCCCCCCGATCACCGCCTTCGCGTCCTGGCCTCCCATAAGAATGGGCGCAAGATAGAACCGGATGCGATTGACGAGTTTCTCACGTAACGCTGTGGCATTGACGGTACTGCCTCCCTCGATGAGCACCGACGTGATTCCACGCTTGCCCAGCATCGTCATAAGCGCCGGGAAGGAGACCTGTCGGTTCTTTAGCGGAAGAGCGACCACCTCAACCCCTGCCAATTCGAGTCCGCGACGGCGTAATTCTGAGGCACGACTCGTCGTCACGATCAAGGTCCTCGCCTGGTCCTGCTTGGCACAGACCCTTGCCTTCGTCGGCGTCCTGATTGTGCTGTCGAGCACGACACGTAACGGTTGCCCCGTGGCCAGCCTCAGCGGGCGATCTGAGAGTCGAGCGGTGAGAGTGGGATTATCCTTGAGCACGGTACCGACCCCGACGATCACCGCATCCACCTGACTCCGCAGTCGATGCGCGTCTTGCCGAGCAAGCGGACCAGTAATCCAGCGAGACTCGCCCATCGCCGTGGCCACCTTTCCATCCAATGTCATCCCGGCTTTCAGGATGACGAAGGGACGGCCGGTCTTTACCCAATGGAGATAGGCGCGATTCATCTGCATGGCTTCTTCTCGTGCAACACCAGTCGTCACCGTCATCCCGGCACGGCGTAAGGCCGCAACACCACGACCGTTCACTGGAGGATTCGGATCGGTCATCGCCACCACCACCGTTCGCACTCCGGACTTGATCACTATCGGTACGCAGGGTGGAGTTCGCTTGAGGAGGTGACAACAGGGTTCAAGCGTGACGTAGAGCGTCGCGCCCTTGGCACGAGACCCTGCTTGATTGAGCGCAAGAATTTCTGCGTGAGGTTGCCCTGGTCCGTGGTGATACCCGCGGCCGACGATGCGACCGTTCTTGACCACGAGGGCCCCGACCATGGGATTCGGGCTGGTCTGACCCAGGCCCTTCGCCGCAAGGCGAAGCGCCAGGGTCATGAAGTGGAGGTGCGTCGTGGTCGCGGTCACCGCTTCTTGCGCGTGACGCGCGATCGGCTGCGAGGCTGCGGAGCCGACTTCGTCTTCGTGGATTTCGCCGCCTTCTTCGTCGTCGTCTTCTTCGCCTTCGTACGCGGCACTGACCGCTTGCGCGGAGAAGGGACAGCGCTCGCGCCCGCTTCGGCTAAGGCCGCATGGGCCGCCGCAAGCCGCGCAATGCCGACACGATAGGGCGAACAACTCACATAATCCAATCCAAGTTGATGGCAGAACTCCACGGAACTGGGATCGCCGCCATGTTCACCGCAAATGCCAAGCTTGATCCCTGGGCGGCTCTTCCGCCCGCCGGCGATGGCCTGCTTCATCAAGGCCCCCACCCCTTCTCGATCGAGCACCGCGAAGGGATCCGCGTCCAGAATATTGCTGGTTTGATAAAAATCGATGAATTTCGCGGCATCGTCGCGGGAGAATCCGAACGTCGTTTGGGTCAAGTCATTCGTCCCGAATGAAAAGAACTCCGCCTCGGTCGCAATACGATCCGCCGTGACGGCAGCCCGTGGCAACTCGATCATCGTGCCCACAAGATATGTGAGCTTCACGTTATACCGCTTCATCGTCTCCTGCGCGATTTCTCGGATCAAGTCTTTCTGTGCCTTCATTTCCGAGACCATCCCCACTAGTGGGATCATGATCTCCGGGACGATCTTCTTCCCTTCTTTCGCCAGCTCACAGGCGGCTTCCATGATGGCCCGCGCCTGCATGCAGGTAATCTCCGGCATCGTAATCCCGAGCCGGCAGCCGCGGAGCCCGAGCATCGGATTGAACTCGTGGAGTTCCTCGACGCGGGCCAGCAACCGGCGCTTCTCTTCGAGCCTGGCTCCGTCGCGCCCGGTCAATTCCAACTGCGCAATCTCCACCATCAAGTCTTCACGTTTCGGCAGAAATTCATGCAACGGCGGATCGAGGAGACGAATGGTCACCGGGAAACCCGCCATCTCGCGATAGAGCCCGATAAAATCCTGTTTTTGCAGCGGCAGGAGCTGATCAAGAAACTTTTCCCGCTCCTCTTTGGTCCGTGCCAGGATCATCTTCTGCATGATCGGGATGCGATCCTCGGCGAAGAACATATGTTCTGTCCGGCAGAGGCCAATGCCTTCCGCTCCGAATCCACGCGCGATTTTCGCCTGATCCGGCACATCGGCATTCGCACGGACGCGAAGTGTTCTGACGCTGTCGGCCCATGACAGTATCAACGCAAACCGCTGATACTTGTCCGACTGCTTCGGGTCCAACTTGCCCTGAATCACTTGAATGATTTCAGATTCGACGACGGGCAAGTCCCCTTCATACACATTGCCGGTCGAACCATTGATCGAAAGATAATCCCCCTCCCGAAACACCTTGGCGCCGATACGAACGGACTGGGCATCCAGCACTTCCACCGCATCGCAGCCGGCGACACAGACCTTGCCCATTTGCCGGGCGACCACTGCCGCGTGAGAGGTCATCCCGCCTCGTGCCGTCAAGAATCCCGCCGCCGCGTTCATCCCATGAATATCGTCCGGGCTCGTTTCCTGGCGAACCAACACCACACGGGTGCCAGCCGCTTTCATCGTCACGGCCTTATCGGGAGTCAAGGCGATTTTCCCGGCTGCTGCGCCAGGACCGGCAGGGAGTCCCTTCCCCAGCGGATTGGATTTCGACTCTTCTTTCGTGTCAAAAATCGGATAGAGATATTGCGCCAATTGTTCAGGCCCGACCCGCTGCACCGCTTCCTGCTTCGAGATGAGGCCCTCTCTCACCATGTCGACTGCAATTTTTACAGCAGAAATGCCAGTCCGTTTGCCGACCCTGGTCTGGAGCATGTAGAGCTTGCCCTCTTGGATCGTAAACTCCAAATCGAGCATATCCCGGTAATGTTTTTCGAGCTTCTTATAGGTGTGCTCCAGCTCCTTGTAGGCCTCAGGCACATTCTTCGCGAGCGCATTCACTGGCAGCGGAGTCCTGATGCCGGCCACAACATCCTCGCCCTGAGCATTCATCAAGCACTCGCCGAAAAAGTTCTTATCGCCGGTTGCCGGATCGCGCGTGAACGCGACACCGGTTCCACTCGTTTCTCCCATGTTGCCGAATACCATCGCCACCACATTGATCGCCGTGCCCCAGGAATCGGGAATCCCATAGAGACGCCGATAGGTAACGGACCGCGCACCGAACCAGGACGAAAAGACGGCGTTGACCGCCAAACGAAGTTGCTCAAGCGGCTCGTCGGGGAACTCTTTCTTGGTCTCTTCCTTGATGAGCGCCTTGAAGCTGGCGACCAACTCACGAAGGTGCCTCGCATCGAGATGGGTCTCGTGTGTCACACCGACTTCGGCCTTTTTCTGCTTGAGGATCGCTTCGAAATGTTCGCGCTGCACACCCATGACGATGCTGCCGTACATGGACACAAACCGCCGATAACTGTCCTGGGCAAACCGCTCGTTGCGTGTTTTTGCCGCCAACCCCTCGACCGTCTTAGTGGTGAGACCGACATTCAGGACCGTATCCATCATGCCCGGCATCGAAGCCCTGGCGCCGGACCGGACCGAGACCAGCAGCGGCCGCTCAGGATCGCCGAACCCCATCCCCATCGACCGTTCGACCCGCTTCAGTGACTTCAGCGCGGCGTCCCACATGCCGGGAGGATACTGTTTCCCGTTCTTATAATATTCCACGCAGGCCTCGGTAGAAATCGTGAAGCCGGGCGGAACGGAGATGCCAAGATTCGTCATCTCCGCCAGGCCAGCGCCCTTCCCGCCGAGGAGCTCTTTCATATTGGAGGTCCCTTCGGCTTTGCCGTCACCGAAGTAGTACACGTATTTCTTTGCCACGCTGCCTCTCCTTCGCGTTGAGTTCAGTTCAATGGACGAGTGATGCCCCTTGGCCGGCGACGGACTTGAGACGCAGCCGATACCGGCTGATCAGATACCATTTCGCCACCAGCCCGAATGCAATGACGGCCACGACAAACAACATCAATATGAGCAACCGGTAGTCGGCGTGAATTCCTTGATCGACATAATACAACCCATCCGGCCCTTGTTTGAGCTTAATCTCCCGTTGAAGCTGATGCGTCTTGCCTGATGGATCGGCAAGATTGACCCATTCCGAACAGAGGCGGACCGGGTCCGCCGCTTCAGCAACGGATTTCCAGCCGAGCCGGAGGCACACATCCTTTTTGGAATTGAATACATCGGGAGTCGCTGCCAGCTCATCAAGGTTAATCCCACTGGCCCATAACCCGATCAGAACGATCACGTTGCAGAGAATCGTCATAGCAAGAGACACGCCAAACGTGAACCGACGGACCTTACTCGCCCGACGCTGATCGTCTGACAATGCGTGATCCATCCCCTCACCAGACCGGTTGCTCTCGCTCAATAGGCGATCTGGATGAGTCCCCTATTGCGCGCGTCCAACGAGGGCCTTCCCAGACCGCGCGTTGCGCGAGCACAGAAAATCATCAGTCCCCTCCAGGCCTATCCCCCTTGTACCACAATCTGCGAAAAGTCCGCGAATGAGTTAAAGAAGTCATCCACTTCTTGGAGCAACGACAACCGATTACTCCGGACAGCCTGATCCTCGGCATTGACCATGACTGCCGCAAAGAACGCATCGATGGCAGGCTTCAAACGCACCAGCGCGTCCAGAGCCTGGCTATAGTCACCCCGCTTCATCCCGGACATAAGCTTGGCCCGCTCATCCACCGTAGCCTGGTACAACGCCGACTCAGTGGGATGTTCGAACCGCGCGTTATCGACCGGCTGACGCTCCCACTTCTCTTTCTCGACCAGCCGGTGCGCGCGTTTGAAGCCGACGATCAACGGATCGAATTCCGGCTTAGTGGTCACAGCCTCAAGCGCTTTCATTCTCTGCACAAGATCGACGAGGTCGAGCGTCTTGCCGTGCGCCTGCTTGAGCACCGCTTCGATGACATCGTCGCGTAACCCATGGACAACTCTGGCATAGTGCCGAACCCGTTCGAAAAGAAATTCTGTCATCCGGCGGCGGCCATCTTCGGCAGAGTCCGCTCCCCCTTTGAATCCATCACCGATGACGAGGTTTCTCGCGATATCGACATAACTCCCCAGGTCGATGCGCAGGTTTCCCTCAAGAATGATCCTGACAACGGCCGTGGCATTCCGACGCAAGGCAAAGGGATCTTCCGATCCGGTCGGCACGAGTCCCACATAGAAGAAGGCCGCAATCGAATCCAGCCGATCGGCCAACGACAGCACTTGACCTGCGATAGTCTTGGGCAACTCACCTTCAATCGAACGCGGCAGATATTGCTCTCTGATGGCCTGACTCACCGCATCGGATTCACCGCCATGCTTCGCGTACTCACCCCCCATGATGCCCTGCAACTCAGGAAACTCACCGACGACACCCGTCAGAAGATCCGCCTTGCACAGCCCCGCGGCCCTCTCGCAAGCCTGTTTGAGCTCGTCGTCCTGCGGTCGCACCGTCGACGCAATGAAGCCAGCCAGTTCCTTGACCCGTTGCTGTTTTTTCTCCATCGTGCCGAGCTTCTGCTGAAATGTGACCCCGGCCAGCTTCGGCACCCGGTCCTCGAGTGTGACCTTCCGGTCTTCGTCAAAAAAGAACTTCGCGTCGGCCAGGCGCGCAGCCAGGACCCGTTCGTTGCCTTCGCGAATCAATCCCATATCTTTAGCTCGATTGTTCGTCACCGCGATGAAATGGGGGACGAGCTTCCCGGTCTCTTTGTGCATCAAGGAAAAGAACCCCTGATGTTCCTTCATCGAGGTAATCAGAATCTCTTGCGGCACTTCTAAATAGGCAGGCTTAAAGGAACCGATAATGGCGTTGGGACATTCGGTCGTATAGACCGCCTGATCCAACAAGTCCGCGTCGACATTCAACGAGAGCCCTGATTTTTTGCAGAGAGTCGCAATCTGTTCTTCGATCATATGGCGGCGACGCTGGGGATCTGGAGTGACGCCTTGCCGTTCAAGCCCCTTCAGATAGGACCCGGAGTCCCGAACCACGAACCCCTTCGAGCTCCCTAAGACGCGATGGCCGAGCGTCTTGTTGCCGGCGGTAATCCCCGCAGCTTCGATCGGAAGCGTGACCCCTCCATAGACTACCACCAGCCACCGTACTGGACGAGCAAACCGAACGCCGGTGGTATTCCATTTCATCGCTTTGGGGAACGACAGTTTCGCGATCAACAGTGGAAGAAGTTCTCCCAGAACCACCTTGGTTGGCCGACCCAGCTCTTGCTTCACCGCAAACAGATATTCCCCCTTCGGAGTCTGACGCACTTGCAGTTCATGGACCGCGACCCCTTGCCCTGCAGCAAATCCCGTTGCCGCTCTGGTCGGCTGACCAGCTGGATCGAACGCCACCGACTTCGAAGGCCCCATCGCTTCCTTGGCCATCGAGAGTTGCAACGTCGCCAGGCCCTCAACCACCAAGGTCAACCGTCGTGGCGTCCCCAAGGTGCGAACAGATTGAAACGCGAGGCGGTGGTCCTTGAATAACTGTTCCGCTGCCTCTTTCAATGTTGCCAACGCAGGCGCGATAAACTGATAGGGCAGTTCTTCCACGCCAATCTCAAGCAACAACTCGGCAGCCTTCACAGGGGAAGGGCGGATTATCTTTTTCGCAGGAGGGACAGGGCCGCGAGACGGTTGAGTCTTCTTTGTCATGAATTTCTCTGTCGTTCTTTATGCGCGGCGGACCGTAGTTCTCACGCGCGACGTGGCTGACTTCGCTCCGTCTCGCTCCCCGCCTCGATTGAGCAGCGGATGCCCCATCGCCGCTCGCTCTTCGATATAGCGTTCGGCACATTGGCGCGCCAGCGCACGAACCCTGGCGATATAGCCTGTTCGTTCTGCCACGCTGATGGCTCCCCGGGCATCGAGTAGGTTGAAGAGGTGCGAGGACTTGATACAGAATTCGTAGGCCGGAAGGGTCAACCACTTCTCGCGATTCGCCAGCAGCCGTTTGCATTCTCCCTCGAACGATTGAAACGTGGCCATGAGCATCGCCACATCGCCTTCTTCGAAATTATAGGTCGAGAACTGCACTTCGGTTTCGTGATGGATATCTCCGTACGTGACTGAATCGTTCCAGGCGAGGTCGAAAACGTTATTCACTTGTTGCAGATACATCGCGATGCGTTCGGTCCCGTACGTGATTTCAACGGTAATGGGATTCAGCTCGATCCCGCCGATTTCCTGAAAGTAGGTGAACTGCGTGATCTCCATCCCATCGAGACGCACCTCCCAGCCCAGGCCCCAGGCACCCAACGTAGGAGACTCCCAGTCGTCTTGAATGAACCGGATGTCGTGCTGCTTCGGATCAATCCCCAATTGGGCCAGGCTCTCCAGATACAACGCTTGAATGTTGTCCGGAGCCGGCTTCAAGACAACCTGATACTGGTAGTAGTGCTGCATGCGATTCGGATTTTCGCCATATCGCCCATCCGTGGGACGGCGACAGGGTTGGGGATAGGCAGCTCGCCAGGGTTCCGGACCAAGGGACCGAAGAAATGTGGCTGGATGGAAGGTCCCGGCACCCATTTCGAGATCGTAGGGTTGATGGATCACACAACCTTGGTCGGCCCAGTAATGATGCAATGTGAGAATGAGATCCTGGTAGTTCACAATCGGTCCTGCGAGGTGGTGAAACTACTGAGTGAATGCCCCATGGCGAAGGAAGAAACTAACAGGAATGCGTACAAGCTGTCAAGAAACAATCCCTCTATGATCAAGGAGTTGCATCAGTATAGACCGCCTGATTTGGTCTTAATTCTTGACGAACTTACGGGAGTGACAGCGATTGATCTCCACCCGCCTGCTCTTGACGTAGCCTTATCAGTCCTCTATTGTCTTAATACTTGATTGACTCACTCGGCATTACCTATTCCCATGAAGCTCTCCAAAAAAAGCGAATACGGACTTCGCGCACTGCTGGAACTCACACTCTTCTACGGCAAGGCGACGCTCCAGCGGCACCAGATCGCAGAGCGCCAGCATATCCCCGTCGAATTCCTTGAGCAGATTCTGCTTGCGCTAAAACGAGCCGGCCTCCTCTCTAGCCGTCGAGGCATGAAGGGTGGCTACGCGCTCATCAAACCTCCGGGAGAAATCACCCTCGGCCAAGTGATTCGCATTTTGGATGGCCCTCTCGCCCCCATCGGATGTGTGAGCAAAACTGCCTATCAAAAATGTGCGGACTGCCCCTATGCCGAGCATGCCCAATGTCCGGTACAGCACGTGATGGGCACCGTGCGTGATGCCATTGCCGGCATCCTGGACCACTACACACTCGACGACTTCGCCTGCGGACATCACAAAGGATAATTATGGATGTAGTCGTACTAGTCCTGATCACGTTCATAGCCGCCATCGTCAACGGGGCCCTCGGATACGGATTTTCTTCGATCACGGTTCCCGTCGCACTACTGTTTTATACCAACCGTATTTTGAATCCCGCGTTGGTCCTGGTGGAATTAGTAATCAATGGGTACGTCCTCTTCATCAACCGCAAAAGCGTCCCGAACATTTGGTGGCGCGTGGCGCCCATTTTGATCGGCCTTCTGATCGGTGTCGCGATCGGTAGCTATATCCTCTCCCTCGTCCATCCGTCCTGGGTCAAATTTGTGACCTACTTTATGCTGCTGCCCTTGATTCTGCTTCAGGCTGCCGGTATCAGAAAACCCATCAAAGCCGAAAAGGCCATCGCGGTCCCGTTCGGAGTGGCAATTGGAACCCTCTATTCCGTGACGACGATCTCAGGCCCTCCGCTTGCGCTGCTGTTCAACAATCAAGGATATGCAAAACAGGATTTTCGCGCCGCATTGGGCGTCATTCGAGTAGGGGAAGCGGTCATGACGGGAATCGCCTACTACTTCATTGGGCTCTATAGCGTCGAGAGCCTGGAGATCATTCCCTACATCATCCCCAGCGTCCTGCTGGGAATTCCCCTTGGAAGCTATCTCATCCGTTTGATGGACCCTGAAACCTTCAGACGGATCTGCATGGCCTTCGATGCTCTGATCGTCGCATTCGGCATGTCCCGAGTACTGATCGAATTGAACCTGGCCGCTGCCGTCACCACTTACAGCATCCTCTCGATCGTGATGATCCTCAATGCCTACCTACTGTTTCGTTACTTTCGGGATAGAACCGTCCCATAAGGGAGTACAAGTACATAGCGGCGACCAAATACACATAATAGACTGATCAGCCTCCCCTCTCTTTTCGCGCAGCTCAATCCATACGACTCCCCGCCTGGTCACTAACCAAACCACTTGGGAATTTCTCACGACACGATACGCCTCCTCACCTCCCCTCACATCCCTTCCCTCTTACAACACGACCCTCCCGCTAGACCATACCTGCACAGCAGGCTCCATCATTGACCAGAACACAGCCAAACACACTCGCGAGCGCACGTTCGATCGAGTTGATTACGACATCGCTCTCACTGCGACATCCTGCTTAACCCTCCACTCATGCGCGACCACGATAGGGCCGCTATAGGCCTGTCAGGACAACCATCTTCGATTCGTATGAGGCCTGTATGGTTTTCCATGCATGTCCTACAGTGGCCATAATGCCAGCCATGCCACATGGCAAATATAATATTATAAATCAATAGCTTACGATTTGTATTTATGGCACGACCATTGCTCATGTGCCATCCCATATCTACTGTTTGCCAGCAATAGGCGCCAGGCGGACAACACCTACAGAAACAGAACATGACACTTTTACTCGGAGTAGGACATGCCATCATTTAGCAAGATTCAATTTCGCCTCACAACAATTATTGCGGTACTTCTTTTTGCCGCAGTGCCCCTCCTGACTGGCTGCGGAGGAGGAGAAGGAGAGATCGGCAGCGACCCTAGCGTCACGGTGACTCCGGGCAGTAGCACTCCCGGCAGGAACGCTCCAGGTAGTAGCAGTGGAGGATCAGCACCGGTGGCAGGAGCAACGGCCTCTCTCGCATGGAGTCCGGTCCCGGACCCCTCCGTCATGGCGTACTTCGTCTATTACGGTCGTCAATCACCAGGTCAACCGGGCAGCTGCGCCTATGAACAATCACAGTACGTTGGCTCCCCGTCGGCCATGATCACTGGCCTTCAACCCAATACGCGCTACTACTTTACAGTCAGTGCCTACAACGGACTAGAAAGTGCCTGCTCAAGTGAAGTGTCGACCGTCACGCCTTCTTCCTCCGTGTAGACTAACTGATCGCCTAAATAACACTGCTATTCCTCATCCCATCTGCACAGATCCTTTCATTGACTCCCCCATTTATTTTTTGTTAGCCTCAAGCCCCGCCGCGTTGCAACCGATCTCTGAACTAGAGAAGTGTGTGCCGGCTTCCTCGGTAATCAATCCTGAAAGGAGTTTCGATGGCCAGTTCAACCGTTTCGCCCGACACCCTCACTGCGCTCCAGAACAAGGCCACGCAGCTCCGCATTGAAAGCGTTCGAGCCACGACTGAAGCGGCCAGTGGCCATCCCTCCAGTTGCTGCTCCGCCGCCGACATCGTCGCCACACTCTTCTTCTCTGTCATGCGTTATGACCCCAAGAATCCCAAAGCCGCGAACAGCGACCGGTTCATCCTGTCGAAAGGCCATGCCGCGCCACTACTCTATGCCGCATGGGCAGAGGCCGGCCTCTTTCCCAAAAGCGATCTCTTGAAGTTACGTACCTTGACGTCCGACCTCGAAGGACACCCGACGCCCCGCTTATCGTTCGTCGATATGGCAACTGGCTCATTGGGTCAAGGCCTCCCAGTCGGCATCGGCATCGCGCTCAATGCCAAATTCGTCGACAAGCTCGATCACCGCACCTATGTCCTCATGGGCGATGGTGAATCCGTCGAAGGATCTGTCTGGGAAGCAGCAGAGGTCGCACGCCACCATGGATTAGATAATCTCTGTGCGATGGTCGATATCAATCGACTCGGTCAAAGCGATCCCACGATGTTACAGCACGACATGGAGGCCTATCGCGCGCGCTGGTCAGGATTCGGCTGGCATGCCATCGTCGTCGACGGACACGACATTGCCGCCCTCGTCGCCGCCTTCGATGAAGCCTCACGCACGAAAGGTAAGCCAACCGTTCTGCTCGCAAAGACCTTCAAAGGCCGCGGCATATCGTTTATGGAAGACAGCCCGAATTGGCACGGGAAACCAGTGCCCAAGGGAGAGGACTTCCAAAAGGCCCTCGATGAATTGACCAAGCAGCTGAAACCAGGCAATGGGACCGTTCAGACCGTCAAACCCACAGCCTCAACACCGGTCGCCACCGCTCCCACCGCGCTGCCACCGTCACCTTATAAGCTCGGCGATTCCGCCGCAACGCGCGAAGCGTTCGGTGTTGCGCTCGAAGCTATCGGCGCGGTAAACCCCTTGGTGGTCGGACTCGACGCCGACGTCAAGAACTCAACCTATACCGATAAGTTCGGCAAGAAGTTTCCAAATCGGTTTTTCGAAAACTTCATCGCTGAACAAAACATGCTTGGCGCGGCAGCCGGGCTTGCCGCCTGCGGCAAGGTTCCCTTCGTCGCAACCTTTGCGGCGTTCTTCACTCGCGCCTACGACTTCATCAGGATGGCAGCCATCAGCCAGTCAAACATCAAGCTGGTGGGCACACACGTCGGCGTCAGCATCGGCGAAGACGGCCCCTCGCAAATGGGACTCGAAGATATCGCGATGATGGCGGCCCAGCCAGGCGTCGTCGTCCTCTATCCTTCAGATGCCACCTGCACCTACAGACTGGTGGAAATAGCAGCCGCTCACAAAGGAATGGTCTACCTCCGCGCTGGCAGGCCTAAAGCGCCTGTCATCTATGGACCAGAGGAGCGTTTTCAGATCGGTGGCTCCAAAGTCCTTCGCCAGAGCGCCTCGGACGTCCTCACGATCATCGCAGCGGGCGTAACACTCTTCGAAGCGCTCAAAGCCTACGATCAGCTCAAGGCTGTTGGAATTTCCGTACGAGTGATCGACCTCTACAGTATCGCACCGATCGATCGCACCACCTTGATCGACAGTGCCAGGGCCACGCAGGGACGCATCCTGACGGTGGAAGACCACTATGCCCACGGAGGGTTAGGCGACGCAGTCCTCAGTGCGGTTGGCCCAGAAGGGTTACGAGTACACAAACTCGCGGTTCGGGTCATTCCACACAGCGGAAAGCCGGACGAACTCGTGGATCACTTTGGGATCGGAGCACGCTCGATTGTCGAAGCGACCAAGCAAATCACCAAGTAAGCCGTCTGGTCCAGTCCTTCCTCAAGGGCTGGACCGCATTCCCCTTCTGAACATCCTCTCCACAGCGGACCGCCAACGCATGCTCCAAGAGTTGACCGAAACCCGTTACAGCAAGCACGACTACATCTTCCGCGAAGGCGATCCTACCGAATACTTCCACATCGTCAAGGAAGGAACCGTCAAGTGCGTAAAGTCCACGCCGGAGGGAAAGGAATGTACGCTGAAGATGCTGATGCCGGGGGATCTGTTCTGTTGCGACGCAGCCACGTTCGACGGCACCTCTCATCCAGGCTCGGCCCAGCCCATGGGAGACGTCAGCATTCTCCGGATGAAAAAGAAATCCTATTTCGAGATACTGCGGCGAAATCCCGATGCCGCGATGGAAGTCATTAAATACCTGGGCAATCGTTTAAACGAAGCACAGGAGAAAACGAAAGATCTCGCGCTCGACCGCGCCGACCAACGGCTCGCCTCCTTGCTTGTGGACCTTGCAACCCGTAACGGAATCGCAGACCCGAATGGAATCCGCCTGACGGTTCGGATGACCAGACAAGACATGGCCAACATGGTCGGGATCACCACAGAAACAGCCATTCGAATCATGGGCCGATTCAAGCGCGACCAGTTGGTCTCCGGCACCGCCAACCGCCTCCTGATTCGCGACCTCAAAGGGCTCAAAGCCCTTGCCTCCCTCTCATAATCTCGCACGTCGCACCCCTTTCAGCACGAATTTCATAAACATGACATATGTCATGTTTATTACCATCGGCCTAGCGTATGGTGATTCTATCGACATCTAGGATTTGGAACCCTGAATATAGAGGACCGCTGGTTTACACAACCACGAATCCATCCATTTTCAACTAGCGAAGGAGAGAGACCATGCAATCATCGCGACACCACTATGGCACTCGTGCCATCCTTACGGGCTTACTCGTCGGAGGCCTGGCCCTCTCGGCACCGGCATGGGCCAAGACTCATGACATCGCCATGACAGCCGTGGAATCGGATATCGTCATCGATGGGAGCGGAGAGAAGTATGCCGCCTGGACCTTCAACGGAACCATGCCGGGGCCAGTCGTCCGCGTCACCGAAGGCGACACGATTAACTTTACCCTGACCAACCCCGCCACGAACAAGAATCCTCATGCCATGGACTTCCATGCCGCAGAAATCGACTTCTTGAAGAACTATCGGGCCATCAATGCCGGCGAAACCATCAGCTTCACCTTTGTGGCGAAAAAGCCGGGGATTTTCTTCTACCATTGCGGAGCGCCTCCGATGATCCAACATGTCGCCCGCGGCATGTTCGGCGCCATCATCGTTGATCCCAAGAATGCGAAAGTCTGGGCGAAAGCGGATCGCGAATATGTCCTGGTGCAGTCAGAGTTCTTCAAAAATCCCGACGATGTGCAGGCCATGTTCGACCGCAAGTATGACAACATGCTCTTCAACGGCGGGATCTTCAAATACCACCCGTTCGTCACCGGCGGCGGCAAGTTGGATGCGAAGCCAGGCGAACGCGTTCGCATCTACTTCGTTAACGCGGGCCCGAATGAATTCTCCTCATTCCATCCCATCGGTGAAATCTGGGACAACGTCTATGAGAGCGGCAACCCCGCAAACAAACTCACTGGCGTCCAGACCTATGTCGTCGGCCCTGGCAGCGCAGCCACGTTCGACGTGGTGGTTGAATCAGCCGGAGCCTATCCGATCGTGACGCACTCACTCACCGGTGCGCTTCGTGGCGCCATTGCGGTGTTGCTGGTAGGCCCCGATGCCAAGCCGGCACCACTCATGCCGATGGTGCCGTGGGTACTACCAGCAAAATAAGCGGCTGGAGCAGGGAGCGATCCGCCGTTGGCGGATCGCTCCCTGCCAAGACCGAGCCCAAGAGTATCTCGCCCACACGTATCAAATCATGTTGAACGTCATATCAACCAGGGTTACGCTCCTCACAGCCATCTGCATGGCCACACTCCTTTTCCACTCCCCTATTTCGGCTGCCGCACCCAAAGAGCGCATTGCCCTCATGCTGACAGGAACAGACTGTCACGGAGCGCAGCAGACCCTTGTAACGGCCTTGCAACAGACCGATGGAGTCTTTGCGGTCGATGGCACCAGCGTCCCGGGACATCTGCTCCTCGATGTCGAGGAGGGAAACGTCTCCGCACGGGATATGCTCACGGTCGCTCAGACGACAATCGGCACCGCCCTTTCCTGCCACATCGAAATTATGCAATCATGCATCACCGCCCCTAAGCGGACCGAGATAACAGCACCAGCCAAATAGGAACCGGTCGCTCGTCGCCCACGCAACACAAGCATGTTATCGATACAAACACCGGCCGAACCCTGTGGGCCTCAGCGCCCCTGCCGCCACCTCGCTGCTGTAATCATCTGTCTAATGGCCAGCCTGCTCGCCTCGCAGGCTCGTGCACAGGATGCGCTGCTCGAATGGCTCCCCGTCCGGCCATTCAGCTTCGATGTGACATTCAGCCAACGGACATTCGCCCCTGACAATCGAGTGATTGGAGTTCAAGCTGGTTTCACAGCGCTCCGTTATGGGGACCTCGAGGTTCGCACGATATACCAATATTACAGCAACCATACGCAGACCTTTACCACCGATCAAAACTCGCTCTATCTGAATCCGCGATGGAATAACTTTATCGACATTCTGGACTTTCCTAAGGGGATGCCGATCAACCGCGTAATCCGGCATGTGCTCTTCGGCCCCCTCGAAGACCGAGCGATCCCCTACCTGGGCCTCATCGGAGGGGGCACTCTTCCCGGTCCAGGCAACACCTGGCCGGGACATCTCATAGGCGGCCAAGTTGGCGTCAGATTTCCGGTCGGGCGGGGCGTCTCAGTCGACACGGCCGTCCAATATACTCAGTACGGGATCGACTTTCGCGGGGAAGCCGGGCAGACCCAACAATGGTTGATTACAACAGGGATTCGGTTTTGAGCATGCCTCACACATGGCACGCGACCTTGGAAGCGCCACGGCATGAGGCCGGAACCGGCGCGCCATTATTCATCGTGATGTTGCGCGGGTGGACGTCACTATTGCTCATCGCGTTCATGCTGCAGGGCTGTGGGCTGGTGATCGATACGGTCCAACTGCTGCATCCCATCGCCACGAACGAACTTGATGCGATCTGCGCCAGGGGCCAGGTCCGTGTCGGCATGGCAGTTGAACCCTTTCAGCCGTTCGTGTTCCCGGCCATCTATACAGACGAAGGGCTACGCGTCACAGGCCTTGATGTCGAGCTCGTGCGCGAAATCAGCGCGGCTCTCTCGCAGCGTTGCGGGAACAAGGATCCGATCGTGCCGACGCTACAACTGATTCGTTTTCAAAACCTCTTCATCGAGCTAACGGAAGGCAATCTCGACTTGTTTGTCTCTTCTATTAGTGCCAATGTGGCAGCACCTGGACGAATTGGCCTCGCCTATTCGAGCCCCTACTTCGAGGCGGGGGGTATCGGTGGTATCACCGCACGTGCTGACGTCGCTGAACGCGTGAGTGCCTATATCCATCGATCCTCTGAACGAGTGGCCAATGCACATCTCATGTCCGAAGCCTTTGCAGGGCTGACCGTGGCCGTTCAAGAAGGCACCAGTGCCCAATTCTATGCGGAGGCGAATCTGAAAGGCATCACGCTCGTGCTCTGCGACTCGCTTCCCGCTGCCTTCGAGTCCCAACGCCCACCGATAGACCTTATTCTTGGGAAAGAACCGGTTCTCGACTATACGGTACGTCGAGTCCGTAAAGACTGGCAGCTCCTCACATTGAAAAATGGCAAACCACTGGTCCTGACCCGTGAACAGTATGCGATCGTCACCGACGAGGAGAGTTATCGGTTACGACGGTTCCTCAATGACCTCCTGTTCCGGCTTGATGAGTCGGGCCGACTCACCGAGATGCGGCACCGCTGGCTGGATGAAAATTACGCCTATCCTCGCCGGGCCGCAACGGAAGGGCTTCCGTTTGCCGCAGAAAAAATGCCTCAGCATTACGATCAAGGCCAATGCCGACTGGCTGACACCAGGCCACGATGAAAGAAAGGATACGCCGATGAACCGCATACGATGTGCCGCCATCGCGGGAATGCTCGCGATCCTCGCCCTCGGAGCCGTAACCCCGAGCACAAGCTGGGCGGTCGATCGTGCAGAGGCGGAGGAAACCGCTCGACTCTTGGCCAAGCTACTCAGGGCGGGTCGGCTGGTCATTGAGCGGAACCAACCATTGATTGACGATCAACATAAGGGGGACAAGGGCTTTACACCCGAAGTGTTTGAGCAACAACTCGTCCAGGAGTTTCGCGAGCAGACCAACATCGATCTCGCAAAACTGCACAACACAACGGTCACAGTGCCGCCCCTCGCCAAAGAGCTCTTGCCGGCGTTCATGATCGCCAGCAAAGAAGTGGTCCGTGATGCCCAAGTCGTCATCAACCAGCGGGGAATCGGGTACAAAAACTTCATTCCGGCCACTTACGGCAGCCAGGCCGCTGCGCGGTTCTCCAAACAAACACGCGTGCGGCTGAAGCAAACCACCTTACACCCACGCAATCCCAAGAATGAACCGGACGAATACGAGGCCTCGGTACTGAAATGGCTGTCCGGACGGCCTCGCGCCGAAGCCTATGTCAGTGAACTCACCGATCAAGGCCAGACCTTGCGGGTCGTCATGCCGATCTACTATGTACCGGCCTGCCTCAGCTGCCACGGTGAACCAAAAGGCGTGCTGGATATTTCCGGATACCCCATGGAAGGCCATAAGGACGGCGACCTCGCAGGAGCGATCACGGTAACCCTGAGCCGGCCTTAGCTTGAGGGATTCAAAGGAGCTGGCACAGCGTGAACAATTGCATCCCATCAAACCGCGGCATGCGATAGTCTGAAATGGCGACCTCGCTATATCGCAAGTTGCACCCCGCCGAGCGAATGATATAGGCAAAGTTTTCCGGGAAACTCAGCCGTTCACGATGGTCCATACACATCCCTACTAAAACTTCTGCCTGACTATAGGGACTGTGAGTCGCTCCCATATTGTGATAGCGAAGAAGATCCTCGATCGGCGTGCCCCTGACCTCCGGCGAGATGTCGGCCACTGATTCGATCAGTCTCAATACAGTCACCTGGTCCTCCCATCGATTCGCACGTTAGCGTCCTTCGCACGAATCTCGTAATCCCACGGAAGAGGAGCCAGGACCACGAGCCCTTTCTCCTGTAAATCATGCAGCACCTGAAACAGCATCTGCCATCGACACTGAGGCAATGCAGCCGAGAGCACCGTAAAGGTCACCCGGCGATGCTGCGCCACCAGTCGATGAACGGCATCCTCAATTTCTCGCATCGTGATCTCAACCATGTGAGCAGCCATCTTGCTTCAGCCCCTCGTACTGAAACCGCTGTTGATCGAACACATTGCAATATTCAGTCCGCCCACACCACATCACTTTTAGCAACCTAACAACTCGACTGCTGTGGTTAATTCAGAAAATCCTGATTCTCATCCTGCGCAACTGACACGCAAAATCCACGCTGCTTCGCCGTTTCGCACGGTGCGGTCTGTGTGGATCCGCTCGAATTCAGAATCGATCCTCCAAGAAACAAGGAATTTCACGCGCTCTTTCACCACTCTCAGATGGCATTGTCCTTGCTGGGAGCCTCTTCTCTGACATCAACCACACATCGCCTCAGGAGAAATTGATGGCTATCACGTGTCGAGCTCGAATCACGACGGGGCAAGCTATCGCTGGAGCGGTTGCTCTCCTCTTAACGCTCATGTTCTCGCAACAGAGTCTCGCGGGAGGAGATGATCATCGTGCGCTGCGGCTCCTCCTGGACAAAGGCATCATTACGCAGCAGGAATACGATCAAGCAGTCGAAGAAGAGCAACGTACGAAAACCGACGAAGCACAATATGTGAAGCAGGCGACGGCAATCACGAAAAACGGGCTGCAAGTCAAATTGGGAGGTTTCGCCGAAATTGATTTTATCGGGGATAGCACGCGGAGCTATGAGGAGATCATCGGTAATCGGCCGGTCCTGCGAAGCAATACGCTGGGCGGCGCCAACAGCCTGCTTCAAACCAGCCCGAGGAACAGCCGGATCACGCTCGATGTGCGAGCCCCGGAACGGGACAGCATCAAAAGCCGTTTTTATGGATCCATCGACTTCCTGGGGAACGAACCGGCGATCGGCAGCCCCGGAGTGTCCAATCTCACGTTGCGGACCAGCCCGGACGCACGCATCTTTCAAATGTACTTCCTGGTGGAAAGTCCAGCAGTCGATGTGAAGATCGGGCAGGATTGGTCCCGGTTTGGATTCATGTCTGACTATTCGAGGGGACAAGTGTCGGTGGCTGCCACTCCGGCAAACCTGTTTAATCGTTGGATTCAGGCCAGCATCTCCAAACGACTTCGCGTGACGGATACCCTGTCCCTGACGCCCGTCTTCTCCGTGGAGCGGCCTCCACAAACCGATGCCAATCTTCCTTCTTTCGTTGCGGGAGTTCAGGTCGCCTATCACGGCCTGCTCGCACCCTACACCGGTTCTTCGACAGGCGACATTTCTCTCAAACCGTTGAGCCTCCAAATCAGCGGAGTCGGACGGAGACTTGAAGCGAATACCGGAGGTCCGACGACTTCATCGGGAAACCAACCCAATCTGGGAGGTCAAACATACGTACCTGGTTGGGGGCTCTCCTCTAGCCTATTTATTCCGGTTCTCCCATCACAGAATGGAGAGTTGGGTCATACCGCGCACGTCGTGATGGAGGGTGTCACAGGTGCCGGTATATCCGATATGTTTAATGGATTGAGTTGGGGAGTCTGCAATCCGGTGTGCGGGAGTTCCACTTCAAACAGCGGCTTTGGCGGAGCGGCCTTCGGTCAGACCAACATCGACGCCGGACTTGCAGCCGTGAGCAATCAAACCGGAAAATTCGAAGCGATCCGTTCGACCTCGATGATGGTGCATGCGACGTATTATCTCCCCGATCAAGGAAAAACGTGGGTCGGAGGCGGTTATGGGACCATCTACTCCTCCAACGCCAGCGAAATGACCTGTACGGTGACGGCAGCGTTCTGTGGTGGGGCGCTCCGAACAGCACAGAGTATCTACATCCGCGACTCCACCTACTATGCCTATGTGTTCCATGACTTCACTCAGGAAATCCGAGCAGCACTGATGACGAACTGGGTTCGTACCACCTATGCAGATGGAGCCAATGCCGAGAACCACCGGATACAACTGTCGTTCTTCTGGCGATTCTAGCGTGTCCGCGATGCCACTTGCCCAACGCAGCCGTTCTATCAGCAGCATGACCAAGTCAATGGACAGGCAGTCACCGGCAATGGAAAATCCTGCACTTTTGTCATGCACCCGATCCCCAGGACACCATCTCTCCACGTCAGTATCGTCCGCAACAATTTCTCACACCTCAGGATTCGCACAGAGCGCACTGAGCGGATCCGCTCGACTTCAAATTCAGGCTCAAGACAAAACTTGCGATCGATCTGCGAGTTTTCGCAAAAAGCTGCGCCTGATAACGATTTCAGGCCGACGTGGACTTCATGGGCAACCGCATGCTGGCGGAACAGAACTTGCGATATTTAAAATATCTGCTTGGATCAACATGACATCGGAAGGAAGACTGAATGGTAGATCACACCTTACTTGACGCCATCGGCCATAACCTGACCGCCCCGATGCCGCTTTTTTTTGCGTTGGGCATCCTGGCAACATTGCTCCGGTCGGAGCTCAAAGTACCCGATGCCCTCTACATCGGACTGACACTGTATCTGTTAGCCGCCATTGGCTTGCATGGAGGGGCTGAAATCCGTGAAGTGGGAATCATGGCAATCTGGATGCCGATCGTCGCCTGCTTCTTATTGGGCTCCCTGATCCCTATCGGAGGCTATTTCATCCTCCGTTACATGGGAAAGTTCAGCATCCATGACTCGGCGGCAATCGCAGGCCATTACGGATCAGTCAGCGCGGTCACCTTTGCCGTCGCGACGCAGTTCTTATCCAGCCTCCAAGTCAGACCCGAGGGATATCTGTCCGCGTTTCTGGCGATCCTCGAACCAACCGGGGTGGTCGTCGGAATTTTGCTGGCACGAGTCGCGCTTCAAATCGAAACGAGAAACCACAGTGAGCCGGATGGGGCAACGAAGGCACGTGCCGGATGGATTCGGCCCGTCCTGCACGAAGCACTGACTGGCACTGGCTCCATCATCCTGTTGGGTGCGCTTGTTATTGGTTATATCTCCGGACCGGACGGGATTGCGGTGACCAAACCATTTTTCGGAGACCTCTTCAAGGGCGTCCTCTGTCTGTTCATGTTAGAAATGGGCCTGGTCGCCGGCCGGCGACTGGCCGAGGTGCGAGCGGTCGGTGCATTCCTCATCGCTTTTGCGATTGTCATGCCGATTATTGATGGAACAATCGGTGTGCTCATAGGGGGCTTTGTCGGGCTGAGCGTCGGCGGCGCCACAATGTTGGGCGTCATGGCGGCGAGCGCATCCTACATCGCCGCACCGGCGGCCATGCGCATCTCGCTCCCGGAAGCGAATCCCTCCTTCTACCTCACGGCATCATTGGGAATTACGTTCCCATTCAATATTGCAATGGGCATCCCTCTGTATTTTTGGCTCGCGAAACTAGTATTCGGATCATGACCGACAGGGAACGGACGAGAGGATAGACTCACATGCACATGGAAAAGGCGATACTACTGACCATCATTACCGAACGTGTCATGGAACCCGCGTTAAAAGAATTGGTCAAACGTGCAGGAGCTCCTGGGTATACCATTGAAGATGTCGCCTCAGGATGGGGAACACATGGTACCCGTACAGGTCAACTCGAGAGCGACCAGACCTTCAAAATGCTTCTGGTCCTGCCCAAGCCCCTGGCACATCTCATTCTCCAAGAGGTGGAGCGAACCCTTCAACCAGATTATGCTGTCACCGCCTTTCAACATGAGATCGAAGTGCTGAGTCGGGCCCCGGCTTCGCCTGGGACATGAGACGTCGAGAATCAATTGCAACATCATGTGCCCAGTGGGCCCACGGTCGCACGCAAGAGCTGATCAATATCTGAAGTGCTGGACGGGACAAGCCGTGAGTCGGATTAGACCAACAAGGTGAAGGAGACGAGTATGACCCGTGTCGCACAGAGAATCCTGATAATCATCGTTGCCGGTAGCTTAGGCCTAGTGGGGCCTTATGCAGAGGCGGGCGTCACGCCCTATCAAGCGGAAGAAGCGGCGCGCTTGATCGCCACGCTCCTCAGTACAGGACGAGTGATCATCGATCGCAATCAATTATTGATCGACGATCCCAACAAAGGCGCAAAGGGATTTACGCCCGAGGTGTTCGAGCGACAAGTCATCAACGAGTTTCGAACCCGCACCGGTGTCGATCTGACACATCCGGCTTCGGCTCACTTGCCTCCGGAAACGTCGAACCTCTTACGCGCACTCTTAGATGCGAGCAAGGACGTGGTCGCAGAGGCGCAGCCGGTGATCAACCAGCAAGGAGTCGGATATAAGAACTTTATCCCGGCCACCTTCGGCAGTCGGGTAGCCAGCCGGTTTTCGGCCCATTCGGGCATCCAGCTGAAGCAGACGACGCTCCGGCCACGCAATCCTAAGAATGCCCCTGACCCATACGAGGAAGCCGTGCTTCGACGATTACTGACGCAGCCGAGTCAATCCGTCACCATTAGCGATATGGAAACCGGCAATAATACACTGCGCGTACTGACCCCCATCTACTACACGAGAGACTGCCTGACCTGTCATGGTGGGCCGGCTGGAGAGTTGGACATTTCCGGGTATCGCAAAGAAGGAGCCGAAGAGGGGGATTTGGCCGGTGCGATTAGTGTCTCGATTCCTCTGGATGCTGTGAAATAAAATGTCTCAGGAGGTGAATCTGATGAAATGGTCGCGCGTATATTGGGCCATCGGACTATGTGCAATGATTGCCTGGTTGAGTGTCGACGCTCTCGCGACGGCAGCGGACAAATACACCATCAAGGATGTCGGAGCGATTGCAGTCGGTGGCACGGTCGAAAGCCTGAACAACAACGGTCAATTGGCCGGAGCCATCCCGATCAGCCAGACCAGGAACACGGGATGGTGGTTCGACGGGAAGAAATTCATCGACCTCGGCACGTGCGGTGGAATCGGCTGTCGCGCCATGGACATCAATGATAAAGGCCAGATCGTGGGGAACATTGGACGAGACGCTTTTATCTACAACGACGGCAAGTTCATAGACCTCGCCGCGTTTGTGAGACCACCTGGGATTGCGTTGGCGGTGAACGATTTGGCTGAGGCGGTGGGATGGTACACCCTCATTCCAGTGCCCGGATCCGATTTCCCGTCTGAGCGCCATGCGTTTATGTATCGAGGACGGACACTCACGGATTTAGGCACCCTGGGGGGCAAAGAAAGTGCGGCGACGGATATCAACCACATCGGTCAGGTTGTCGGCTATGCCAGCGCCTACAGTGACGAGACCCATGCCTTCTTGTACCAGCAAGGCAGGATGACGGACCTGGGAACCCTGGGAGGAACGGATAGTCGCGCGAATAACATCAATAACCGTGGCCACGTCGTGGGGAGCGCGAACATCGCAGGGTCCAATAAAGCACATGCGTTTCTTTACGCGGATGGAAAGATGACGGACTTGGGAACGTTAGAGGGGCAAGAAAGTACCGCGCTGTCCATCAACGAGGCAGGGCAAATCGTCGGAACAAGTGGCTCGCGCGGATTCCTCTATAGCCAGGGGAAAATGATTGATCTCACCACCCTTCTTCCACAAGGGTCCGGGTGGAAAACCCTGGCTCCTCGCTGCATCAATGACCGCGGCCAGATCGCCGGGGTCGGAATCGCCGCTGACGGAAAGCCGCACATTTTCCTTATAACACCCGCCCCCTAGATCTCTTGGAATTGCCCCGTATATCGATTGGGGGCACGGGTGGAGAAACTTCCGACTATCTGCCCTAGGGAGACCCTGGCCCAATGTGGCCTCGCCTCGGTACTGAAAAAACTTGAACGACATAAAGAAGCCCTCTTCAACAGAAAAATATTATGTTATCCTGCAGTGCATACGATCTCACAGTGAGGGAGGGTATGGCCCACTGCCGACTCTGGATCGAGCCACTCTCATACTCGACCCCATACACAAATGACTTATGCCGAGCCCCTGATTGAGAACAAGGAGGATCTAATGCGCTCTATGCTTGCAGCAGTGATAGTGGCCACGATCGGATTCGGAAACCCGGTGTTGGCTTATGAAGAAATTGCCGTAACGGACGGAGGTAGCATCACAGGAATCGTGACCCTCGAAGGCCAGGTTCCCAAGCCAAAGGGCTACAACCTCATTACGTTACCGGACCAATATTATTGCGGACGCATTTCTGATGGCAAAGGCTGGCGCATCCTGCAACCGTTCCAGGTTGGGTCTGCGGGAGAATTTCGTGAGGTCGTCGTCTATCTGGAAGGAATCGACAAGGGCAAACCCTTCGTGGAAAAGACCGTGCCACAAATCGAAGCGAGAGACTGCCTCTTCGTCCCCTTCACAACTGTGGTCCGAGACGATCAAACGGTGACAGTGGTCAACATGGACCCCGTCATGCACGACATTCAGGCGTATGAAACCTCGAATTTGGGCGCGCGCGTGCTCTTCAACGTGCCCCTGCCGATGAATCCGCAGCATCCGCGCGACTTGAAGGATCGCAGCGATGCCGGGATGTACCACAAACACATGGCCGGCCCGCCAATGAAGCAACTGGTCAATCTCAGCAAGGGCCGCCGGACCTTTGTCATGCAATGCGGCTTCCACGCCTATATGGAGAGCTGGGGCTTGGCCATCACGAATCCGTACTTCGCCAAGACGGACGAGCAGGGCCGGTTCACGATGACCGATGTGCCACCTGGCACCTATAAGCTGGTCATCTGGCATCCCTATATCCGTACCGTGACCGAACAGACAGTCACCGTCAGCCCGAAGGCGAATGTGGAGGCCAATATCGCGGTCCAGGCCCCGACCGGACGGCTCTACGCCAACGAGGTGTTAGATCATCCATCCGGCCGCTACACCGTAGAAGCACAGAAAGACATCGATCCGATAATCCGTAAGCAGGCTCATTAAAGAGGAAATGGCCCGTGCACAACAGACCCAGCACCCTTTAGCCTGTATGGCATCACCGATGATGCGCAGCGCATTGTGCCTGCATTGATTCGTCAGCGCCCATAACCGGATCAGGCATGATTCTTGTGCACGATTGATGGACGTAACGAAAGACTATTCAGACGGCGATCTTGCCGCTCAATCGGTGCACGTCCTCTATGAGGACGTGCACCTCTCTTCCTGAGCTCACGCGCCCAGACAACTACGACATGAACCACCATACATGATGCTGGCTAGCACCGACGGCATGCACATGCTTCTCAGGCTCCTCCTCGCGAGCTACGCAGCCGGCCTCCTGCTTCCGTTCTGTACCCCGCGAAAGCCGCAGACGCAAGGGATGGTGGGCAGCGTCTGTGCCTCTGTCGCAAGTCTCATCGGTATTGCATTGGGACTCAGCGGACTCGTCGCGTCCGAACCGTTGACCGCCACCGTCGCATCGCCCATTCCCCTGCTCGCCTTCGCGATTCGGCTCGATCCGCTCGCCTCCTTTTTCGTCCTGACCATCTCCCTCGCCGGGCTGGCCGCCTCCATCTATGCCATGGGATATCTCAAGGAGTTCCATGACCGGGTCTCCGTCGCCGCGTTGGCATCCTTGACGAACGGGTTCCTGCTCTCCATGACACTCGTCGTCATTGCCGATAATGGATTCTTCTTCCTCATTGCGTGGGAGCTGATGTCGCTCGCCTCCTACTTTCTGGTCGTCACAGAGCATGAGAAGGCGGATGTCCGCTCCGCCGGATTCTTCTACCTGGTCATGACACACATCGGCACGGCCTTTGTGGTCCTGACCTATTTAATCTTGTTTCAATCCGCAGGATCGTTCTCGTTTGATGCCTTTCGTCATCCGGGACAGGCCTTACCGGAAGGGATGCGAACCCTGGTTTTTCTCGCCGCCTTGATCGGCTTCGGCACAAAAGCCGGGATCGTGCCCTTGCATGTCTGGTTGCCCTACGCCCATCCGGCCGCGCCATCGCATATCTCGGCCCTCATGTCCGGCGTCATGATCAAGACGGCCATCTATGCACTCATCCGGGTCTACTTCGATTTCCTTGGGGGACAATTCCCCTGGTGGTGGGGCTTCGTCGTGCTGCTCGTCGGGATCCTCTCGGCCATACTGGGTGTGATGTATGCGCTCATGGAACATGACCTCAAGCGTCTCCTGGCGTTTCATAGCGTGGAAAACATCGGCATCATCTTGCTCGGCATCGGCGCCGGCATGATCTTTCAGACCTACGGGCTCAAGGAGTTTGCTGCGCTGGGCCTGTTGGCAGGGCTCTACCACACGATCAACCATGCCATCTTCAAGGCCTTACTCTTCCTGGGAGCAGGTTCGCTCCTCTACGCCACGCATACGCGGAACATGGAAGAGTATGGGGGGCTGCTACGTCGCATGCCCTGGACCGGTCTGTTCTTTCTCATCGGCGCCGTGTCGATCTCGGCTCTCCCCCCGACCAATGGATTCGTGAGCGAATGGCTGGTGTTCCAAACACTCTTTCTGAGCTTTCAACTCCCGGCTCTATTCCTCAAGTTGATGCTGCCAATCGCCGCAGCCCTGCTGGCCTTGACCGGCGTCTTAGCGCTGGCCTGCTTTGCCAAGGTCTTCGGTATTTCCTTCTTGGCTCTCCCACGAAGTGCCCATGCACGCCATGCCGAAGAGGTCCCGGTCGCCATGCGGATCGGGATGGGCATCCTGGCCCTGCTGTGCGTCGGACTTGGACTCGCCCCCATGTTCGTCGTGCCGCTCCTCGACCGGATTACCGCCCCTCTGACCGGCGTGTCGATCACCGACAAGGTCCTCGCACTGGATGGCTGGGCCGTGGCGCCAGGAAACGTCCAGTTCTCCAGCATCTCACCTCCCATGTTGGCGGCCATGCTGATCCTGGGCGGACTCCTTGGCCTCCTCTTGGCCTTCCTCTTCGGTGGCCGTCTGATGACACGCGCATACAAAACCTGGGGCTGCGGGATCAATCTGTCCCCACGGATGGAGTACACGGCTACGGGATTTGTCCAACCGATTAAGCGAGTGTTCAGCACCTTCTATCAGCCGACGATCAAACTTGAGACCGAGTTCCTGGAAGAGTCCCGCTACTTCGCCAAACGACGACACTTTGAGTTTCATATCGAGCCGGTCTTTGAAAAGTATCTCTACGATCCGGTGGTCCATGTCTTCATGCGAATCGCCGACCGCCTGCGTATTCTTCAGGCCGGCAGCCTGCATCTGTACTTGACCTATATATTCGTGACACTCGTCATTTTGCTGTTGTTCGCGGTCTAGGAGACGCGAGTAGGATGCCCCCAATCATTCAATCCCTGCTGCTCGTCACGGCACAGGTCATCGTCCTGCTCGCGGTCTCGCCCTTCCTCGTAGGCCTGATTCGTAAGGTCAAGGCGCGCTTTCAATGCCGCCGGGGCGCCAGCATCTTCCAGCCCTATGCCGACCTCGCCAAACTCTTCCGCAAGCAGCCGGTGATTTCGACGACGACCTCCTGGATCTTCCCTGCGACGCCGTACATTCTGTTCGCCTCCACGCTCTCGGCGGGTCTGCTGGTTCCCACGTTCATCTCACAGACACCGTTAAACTTTTCGGGGAACATCATCGCACTCGTGTATCTCCTGGCACTGGGAACATTTTTTCTGATCCTCGCAGGACTCGATGCCGGATCCGCGTTCGGCGGGATGGGCAGCAGCCGGGAAGCGATCGTTGCGTCGCTGACAGAACCGGCCATGATCCTCTCAATTTTTGCCATCGCACTGACCGCCGGCTCCACCAATCTCAGCACCATTGTCCACAAGACCGCGTTGCTGGAAGGAATCGTGACAGACCCGTCCCCGCATCTAATGGCGCTGGCAGCTCTGTTCATCGTGGCGCTCGCCGAGACCGGGCGGGTGCCGGTCGATAATCCTGCCACGCATCTGGAACTGACTATGATCCATGAGGCGATGGTCCTGGAATACTCCGGCCGCTATCTCGCCTTAATCGAATGGTCCGCCGGCCTGAAGTTGGCTGTGTTTCTCTCGCTGATTGCCAACGTCTTCGCGCCCTGGGGCATTGCGACTACGTTGGCGCCGACCGCATTGGCGATCGGGCTCCTGGTCTACGTGGTGAAGATTGCAGGGCTCGCCGTGCTGATCGGGGTCATCGAATGTATGTTCTCGAAATTGCGGTTATTTCGCGTAACGGATCTCCTGGGCGTCGCCTTTATCCTGGCGCTCCTCGGGCTGTTATTCTTTTACATTCTTCGGAGCTGAGCCGATGCAGATTTCTCCACATATTGGGTCACAGCTCGTCGACTTGTGTTCGGCCTTACTCTTGCTCACCTGTTTTGCGATCGTGGCACAGCGGCGGCTCTCCGCCTGCGTCGACCTCTTCGCACTGCAGTCGGCCTTTCTCGTCCTGACGGCAGCGCTGGTGGCCTTCCTGACCGGAAACCACCATATCTACATCGCAGCGGCGCTGACCGGCGTGATCAAAGTGGTCATCATCCCGAGGGTGCTCAAGAAAGTCATCGAGCGTCTGAACGTCAAGCGAGAACTGGTGATGAACGTCAACGTACCGGCCGGCCTGCTGATCTGCGGCGCACTGGTGATGCTGGCCTTCTTTATCACGCAGCCCATCATTCCGCTGGGTTTTCTGCTCACGCGCGATTCTCTGGCCATCGCGCTGGCCATCGTGCTCATCGGATTTTTCACGATGATTGCCAGGCAAAAGGCCGTCACGCAGCTGGTGGGGTTTCTGGTCATGGAGAACGGCTTATTTTTAGGAGCCACCGCCGCCACCTACGGGATGCCCTTAATCGTGGAACTGGGCGTGTTCTTTGACGTGCTCATCGCGGCGTTGATTGCGGGAATCTATACCAATCGATTGCAAGACACGTTCGACACGGTGGATACCAGCCACCTCACCGTCCTGAAGGAATAAGTGAAGGGTTTATTGTGATAATCGAAGTCCTTGTGTTGTTGATCGCCCCGCTGCTCGCGGGGGGGCTGAGTTTGGTTGTTCATCGGTCTTCGCTCCTCCACGCGATCAACCTCACGAGTATGAGTCTGCTCGTGGGGGCGGAAATCATGATCACCAGGACCGTATTGAAGGATGGTCCGTTCACGGCGCTGGGGCAGTTGGTCTATCTCGACGCCTTATCGGCCTTCATTCTCTTCATCATCGGGGCGGTCGGACTCGCCTGTTCGTTCTACATGCGTTCCTACATGGACGACCAGGTGGCGCGAGGGGTGATCGCCCCCACAAGGCTCAACCTCTTTTTTTTCCTCTTTCACATGTTTCTGTTGGCGATGGTCATTGCGACCGTCGCGAACAGTGTTGGAGTGCAATGGGTCGCCATCGAGGCGACGACGCTCGCCACAACCTTCCTGATTGCCTTCTGGAGACGGCGAGAGTCCTTGGAAGCCGGATGGAAATATCTGATCTTGTGTTCGGTGGGGATTTCCCTCGCACTCTTCGGCGTGGTGCTCACCTATTATTCCTCGCTGCATGTGCTGGGGGACGTCAGCGAGGCGTTGAACGTGACGCAGTTGCTGCCTGTGGCCGACCAGTTGAACCCGCATGTGTTGAAGTTGGCCTTCATTTTTATCCTCGTGGGCTATGGCACCAAGGTGGGACTTGTGCCCATGCATAGCTGGCTGCCGGAGGCCTATACCGAGGCGCCGGCTCCGGTGGCAGCGATGCTGGCTGGTGTGCTCGAAATTGTCGCGGTCTATGCCATCCTCCGCATAAAGATGATTGTCGACCACGCCGTCTCGCCTGCCTTTACAGGAGGGTTGCTGGCCTTGCTCGGGTTTGCCTCATTTGTGACGGCAGCATTTTTCATCCTCATTCAGCACAACTATAAGCGGCTGTTCGCCTACTCCAGCATCGAACATATGGGGATCGCCATGATCGGCTTCGGAGTCGGAGGTCCGCTGGGAGCCTTCGGCGGACTATTTCATTTGCTGAATCACGCGTTCGCCAAGTCGATGGCATTTTTTGCCGCAGGCAACATTCACCGTCGCTTTCACACGGTAGAGATCGGTCAGGTGCAGGGGCTGGCCATTGCGCAGCCCTGGACAGCCATGGCCTTGATGATCGCGGGGCTGGCCTTATCGGCCCTTCCTCCCTTCGCCTCATTTGTCAGCGAAGTGCAAATCGTCACAGCCCTGGCAGCGCAAGGGGTTCCAGGACAATGGTTGAGCAACAGCGGCGGCATGGTAACCGTGACCTTCTCGAACCAATTCACCAGCCTGGGCCTCACTGGACTGTTCCTGCTCTGCTCCATACTTGCATTCAGTGGCTTGCTCTATCGCATTACCGGCATGGTCTGGGGCACCCCGCCGGAGGGAATCGTCCGGGGAGAAGCCTGGACCTTGGGCCATCTGCCGATCATCGTGCTCGCTGCGGCGTTGGTGGGATTTGGGTTCTTCCTCCCTCAGCCCATCCGGCAACTATTGGAAGAGGCGACGCGAATAATCCTGGTTCACTAGAGGAATGACTGCCATGGCAGAATCGAGGTCCTGCGACGAAGTACTCAAAGCCGCGTTCCCGTCCATCGTACAAAAAGACGAGGTTCGGACAGAATACTCTCACTTTCTTGTCTCCAAGGATCTCCTCCCGGCGATCACCCGTTACCTCCATACCCAACCGAGCTTACATGGCAGGCTCACGCTCTTATGGGCGGTCGACGATCGCCCCGTACGTAACACCTATGGGTTGCACTACCTGTTCACCCTGGAGCCCTCCCGCCGCTGGGTGCTGCTATCTACTGAACTTACGGGAAACGATCAGGTATTCCCCTCCATCACGCCGCACATTCATGCCGCACAATGGTACGAGCGAGAGATTCGCGACATGTTCGGATTGATTCCACAGGGGCATCCGGACTTGCGACGTTTGGTTCGGCACGAACATTGGCCCACAGGCACCCACCCGCTCAAAAAGGACTTCCCCTGGGACCAGGTATTGGGTCGGCAGCAAGGCGAACATCATTTCCGCCGCATTGAGGGGGAAGGGGTGTTTGAAGTACCGGTGGGGCCGATCCATGCCGGAATCATCGAGCCGGGCCATTTTCGATTCTCTGTGGCAGGTGAGCCCATCATGCAACTTGAACTGCACCATTTCTGGACACATCGTGGAGTCGAGAAGCTGTTCGAGCAACAAACATTGGCCGCAGCAGTTCCCTTAGCCGAACGGGTCTCCGGCGATACAACCATCGGCCATAGCCTCGCCTATTGCCAGGCGGTCGAATCGTTGCTGCAGCTGGAAGTGCCACGCCGTGGACGATATCTCCGGAGCCTATTTCTCGAACTGGAGCGACTCCATAACCATCTCGGCGACGTGGGCGCCATCTGTAACGATACGGCCTATGCCCTGCCCCATGCCCATTGCAGCCGGATGAAAGAGCAGATCATGCAGCTCAACGACCGGCTGACCGGCTCACGATTTCTCCGTGGAGTCATCCAGGTGGGTGGAGTCGCCATCGATCTCACGGCGACACAATTGGCCGAGATGGTCGCTGAAATGGACCGCATCGAACAGGACTTCTCGGAACTGGAATCGATCATCGCCCACAACGCCTCCCTGATAGACCGTCTGGAGACCACCGGTGTCCTGACCGAACCCACGGCCTGGGATCATGCGGTGGTGGGAGTCGTCGGACGGGCGTCGGGCCTCGATCAAGACCTCCGGCGCGATCGGCCCTTTGCCGCCTACGACGAACTTCCCGTCAAGGTGGTGAACTATTGCTATGGCGATGTGCGGGCGCGGATGCGTGTTCGCATGGATGAGATCCATGAGTCCATGCGGCTGGTCAGAGAGATTCGGCTGAAGATTCCGCAGGGGCCGATCGCTACCGAACCCAGTCGCGTGGCACAAACCGGTGAATGGGCCTTGTCAGCCGTCGAAGGTTGGCGCGGTGAAATTCTGTATATGGTGATGGCCGGAGAGAACGGAACCATTCATCGCTGCAAAGTCCGTGACCCCTCGTTCGCGAACTGGCCCGCAATCCAACAGGCCGTGCTCGGGAATATCATTCCGGACTTCCCGCTTATCAACAAGAGCTTTAGTCTGTCCTATGCAGGGAATGATTTGTGAGGAGCATGCCATCAGCGATCAGCCTTCAGCTTTCAGTAAGAGTTCCGAAGCTGAGAGCTGACCGCTGAAAGCTGAAAGCTAAGATCGGAGGAAGTATGTTTCGAATTTTGAAGAAAAGTCTGAAAACCGGAGTCGTAACAGGCCAACATCCAGCAGCCGCGCCACAGGGAGACATCTCGACATCTGAAGCAAAAGACAAAGCCAGGCCGTTCCGTTCCTCGCTGGCATTTCGCGCTGTGGATACCGGCTCGTGCAATGCCTGCGAGATGGAAATGAATGCGCTGGCGAACCCGGTCTATGACATCGAACGATTCGGCATACACATCGCAGCCTCACCACGCCATGCCGACGCCTTGGTCGTAACGGGACCGGTCACCGTCAACATGGAACGAGCCTTGAAGGACGTGTATGAACAGACGCCGGATCCAAAGATTGTCATTGCCCTCGGCGACTGTGCGATTAACTGTGGCGTCTTCAAAGGAAGCTATGCCGTGACTGGTCCTGTCGAGAAGCATATCCCTGTCGATCTCCGCATTCCCGGCTGTCCCCCACGGCCAGCTGAAATCCTCAAGGCGCTCCAAGAATTACGGACAGACACAGGCTCACACACAGACTGAACCAGCCTAACCTGACTCTTTCTTTTTCTCGCCCCACCCCACGCCGAGTCCATGAACCATTTCATATCTGCTATTAGCAGATATGAAATGGTCGCTCCTTTCACCCACCCAACTCCAGCGCGCCAACACACAACTGTATCCATGCGGCGTTCTCGCTTTGCTCAGAGGCTCCCCATATGGAATAGAGTGCGCATCACCGCCTCTCTTGCTGCTGCCTTACCAGGCTGCCTCTTTGAGCATTCAGCGGTGGTGTTTTATTTTGCCTCAGACCTACAAGCCATCGAAGTTCTGCTGTGCCGATAATGGTTTCCCCCCGCCCCCCAGGGGCGACTTCGCACCGTGCGCCTGGTGCGACATCGCTCTTTTCGCGAACACGTCTGCAACAAGGCGCATGATTTTGCACGAATATCACATACGCTCTGCATGGCATTTGTATTGCTCTGTACAGTCGATGGGAATGGAAAAATCGAAGGAGCCCCCCTGTTCAGCAATGAAGAGATAATTTCCGTGATTCCGGATATCGAACGGACACCTGAACACTATGTCACAGCCAATAGTCTGGACAGACACTAGGAAGCCATTTGTCGTCGGCGAGTAAAAACATGAGCAACCAATTGATGCTTCTCCTGCTCAACCGGAGGCATGAAGACCTTCCGTTGACGAAACAGGACGAGGTGCGATGGGCGGTTATTCAGCTAACAGCAACCTCGACGAGTCACTCAATTCGTGCATGACCAGAAGAAGAGCATGAACATGTGTACCCAACAGCAGTACAGAAAGGAAATCATGATGAAACGAAATAATGTATGGCGACTTGCGGTCCTATCAGCGGGGTGGCTCTCAGTCGCCTCCATCTCCGGTGCAGCATCTGAGTTGACGCAGGCTCACCCCCAACTTCTTTCCGGAGACCGAGTGCTTCTTGGCACGGTAGAGGACATCAGGAGCGACCAGGCAAAAATCAATATGGGTGAGGGACAACCTCGGTATCTCCCCATGAACGTGCGAAAAGATAAGGGATTGCCGGAACTCAAAAAAGGAGACCTGGTTGAGATCACCGTGAATGATCAAAATCTACTGGTAGATGTGCACATTGCCGGCGAGACCAGCCACCATCGTGTGGTTCGAGGGCAGCTCGCTGAACCGATGCCAACCGGACACGATAAGGCAGTGATTCATACGCCGGATGGAAAAGAAGAGGCCCACCTCATACGACCGGTCGCAAAAAGCAAAGTGGCTTCCATTCCCGTCGGGGCGGATGCCATCTTTCTCATCGACGAGTTGGATAAGATCGCGGACGTAACAATGGAGAGCGTGGAATCAGTGCATCGAGCAGCCGAACTCGGACAAAAGAAATCACCTCTCAAGGGCAACCTCGGTCAGGTCTCGGGTGTGATCCTGAAGCCCCTAAAGGGCAATACCATTGTCATTCGCACCGCGGACGGCAAAGAGCACTCATACGAGGTGCGCCCGCTCGTTCAGCCGAGGTTGGCGACGCTGTCCAACGGCGATGCTGCCGTGCTCTTGGTGGACGAAGAGAACAAAGTGACGGACATCGCCTTTCAGCCAAAGAAGTAAGGAGTCTGAGAAGATGGAGCACCGTGTGAGCCTCCAAAGCATACTGATCGGAGGATTACAGGTCGTTCGTAGATGGCACCCCAGCTCGATTCGCCTTTAACGGCTCGAAAGAGGGCACGCACATGACGAACGAGGGAAAATGTCGGGGCATCCGTCGATGGATTGCCCCAGAAAAGCGGATCACGGCGCATGTTCTTGATGCCCAGGACCTGAGCGCCACCGGAACGAAAATCACCGGCCAATTTGACGCGAGTGAGGCTCGGCAGTCGTTCCGCCAAAGTAGCCCTCCTCCCACGCCAGCCGTCACGAACAGCTGGAGACAGCTGACGGACGTTCCCGCCAGACTAGAAACGACCGCACGACATAATCCTGAACCATTTCATATCTGCCAGCAGGAGCGATATCGCACCGTGCGCGCCGTGCGATCCCGCTCATCCAAAGCCTGAACCGCGATGCAAGCCTCCCCTCGCAGCTCATCAGTTTATTTCTAAACCCCCAGCATTCTTTGGCAATATACGTAGAAGGCTCTTGGTTGCGCGCCGAAGACGAGCGACCTCCATCGGCATCAGTTGTGCACAGACATATGAGGCAACATGAGCAACCAACACCTGAAAGAACAAGACAAGGGAGATGACGATGCCACCGATATTGCGAGCAGCCCTGACAGAGAGTGCCGATCTGCTTGTCAGGACGGCCAAGGTGACAATTATGGTGACCATGCTCATGCTCACGATCATACTCGTCGGCTGGTTCTTCTCATCAGATCTTCCGAACCGGGCAATCATGACCATCAATGGCAGGTAGAGAGGCGCCCGAAGTCGAACAGATGTACTGGCACTTACCGGAGTCAGCAACTAGAATGCCCCTCGACCCAACGTGTCCCCCTAAACAGTTTGAGGCGACGGCCGTTGCACGGGATCACTGGGAACCGGAATGCTCAGGAGAAATTCTATGTCGTCTCATGAATCGCTGACTCCAGCAACGGAGAAACCACAGAATGGAATACGCGGGCTCAAGCATTGGCGCTACGACCTGTTAGCCGGGCTGCAGGTCGCGCTCATCGGGCTTCCCCTCTCGCTGGGCATCGCAGTGGCCTCCGGTGCCCCGCCCATCACCGGCGTCATCTCGGCCATCATCGCGGGACTGGTCTTTCCATTTCTCGGTGGTGCCTATGTGACCATCAGCGGACCTGCCGCCGGCCTGGCGCCGGCTCTGCTGGCCGGCATGATCGCACTCGGCCATGGAGACTTAGCGGTGGGATATCCGCTCTTGCTAGTGGCGATTTGTCTGACCGGCGTCGTCCAGGTGGTGCTGAGCCTCCTTCGCGCCGGGAGCTTCGCCCTGTATTTCCCCGTCTCGGTGGTCGAAGGCATGTTGAGCGCGATCGGCATGCTGATCATCATCAAACAAATCCCGCAACTCCTGGGAGACCGGTTGCCGCCTGTCAAATCCATTCCAGCAGCCATCCTGGCGATTCCTCACGATATCCAGGAGATGAATCCGGCGATCTTCCTCGTCGGAGGGCTGGCGTTGGCCCTTCTCTTTTTTCTTTCCAGCAGAACAGAACGGTGGGCCACGCTCATCCCAGCGCCTCTCCTCGTCGTCAGCCTGGGTGGGTTAGCCAGTTGGCTCCTGCAACTCCCCAAAGAATACCTCGTCAATGTGCCCCTCAATATTTTCCAACATGGCGTTCACTTCCCTCACTTTTCTGAAGCCTGGCAGAATCAAGACTTGTGGATGGCATTCCTGGTCACGATCCTCACGCTGACCCTCATCGATGGCACGGAATCGCTCGCCACGATCGCGGCAGTCGACAAGATCGATCCGTTCCATCGAAAATCGGATCCCAACGTGACCTTGCGGGCCATGGGTATCTCCAACATCCTCTCCAGCCTGGCTGGTGGCTTGACGATTATTCCCGGCGGAGTGAAAAGCACGACTAATATCATGGCCGGAGGACGAACCCTTTGGGCCAACTTTTACTATGCCTGCTCCCTCGCGCTCCTCTTATGGTTCGGAACGAGGCTCATCAATCTGATTCCGCTATCTGTCTTGGCGGCGTTGCTCATCTGGGTCGGATGGCAACTCTGCGCACCCAGAATTTTCCAGAAGATACTCGCGGTCGGCAAGGAACAACTCTTGATCGCGGTCGTCACCGTTGTCGTCACCCTGTATACCTCCGATCTGCTGGAAGGAGTGGTCCTTGGCACACTCACAAAGGTCATCGTGCTCTGTCTCGACCTGGTACGGGCTTCAGCCCGGGAAGCTCCGTCCGGAGAGTCGTCCTTTTGGCGGACCGCCAGGCTGCTACCGGCTGCGCTCACTGAATTGTTCAGCAATCCCGTGATTCGAATCGGAGATGGCCGCGGCTCTCGTGAGCGGTACAGTGTCATGACCGTTGCGACCAGCGCGATCCGTGGCACGGTCGGAGAGATGAAGAATCCGTATAAAATCTACCTGTCCTCCGTCACCTGCATGAACCTGATGAAACTCGACAAAGCGCTTCACCAAACGCTCGTCGTTCCCACGAACTCCAAAGCCAACTTCTTAATCATCTTGGCGGGACAGGTGGTCGACCATACCTCGATGGAGTATTTGCACCATTTCCAGGATGAATGCATCGAGGCCGGCCATACCTGCGCCATCGTAGGAATGGACCATTTTCGCGCGTTTTCTGACCACGTGCTGGGATACCGTGTCAATAATCCACGAGAGCGAATGGCATTCGCATGAGAAAAGAAGAATTACGCAAGGGTCACGTCTGGAAGCCTTGCTATCATTGGGCATGCACATTCTCCAAGATCGCCGAGTCCGAACGGCCAAGAAGGATGCAACAATGACGAATTCAACGCTGTCACACGCAAATACAGACGGCATGGTCATTCATGGCATGTCCATACAACAACGCATCGACTGGCTGCTCGATCGAGCGCGCCGCCACTCATGGGAATTCCAGAGTCCCGAGTCATGGCTGGCGCGCAGCCGCTACCTCGCGCAGCACCCGACCGCTATCGCCGCGTTCACGTGCATGGATGGACGCGTCAACATTTCGTTGGCTACCAACACACCGCACGGCATCATCCTGCCATTCCGCAATCTCGGCGGATGCTTCCACTTGGGCTGGCCACACCTTGGTGAAGTACTCACAGAGCATGTGCAGGGCGCGGTGCGACAAGGACGACGTACTCTGGCACTACTCACCTACCATTACTCCAAGGGGGACCCCCGTCGCGGGTGTGCCGGTTTTAACTACGACACCAACGCCGCCCGCGCCCACACCTTAGGGATCAAACAACAGATGGAGGCGGTCTTCGGCACCCGACACGACACGGTATATCCGGTGGTGTGTGGATTCGAGACCGACGAAGACGCCCTCGTCCTCCACGGCGCTGGAGAGGAGGTCCTCAATCTATCCACCCTCTCCTCCACAGATCACGACACCCTGCCGGCATTGCTGACACGGCTCTATCCAGACATGCCCGACCAGATACGCCAGGACTTTTTGCCCCTGGTGCAGGACAATATCACCCACATCGCCGGAGTCAGGCACGCCAACCGCGAGCTTAACTTTGAGCATCAGGAATGGATGATTTGCATCGGCCGCGGGTTCGAATGGCTGCACCTGCCTAATACGGCACTCATCATCGGCCCCTACAGCCCCGACCTCGCCAACCCCATCCGCAAGGCCGCCGGCATCATCGAGGCCAACATGTTCGCCGGCCGTATCCCCCATGACGGCTTTCTGCTGCTCGCCGAAGCGCCCTACCACGAAATCGGCGTAGATCGTGCCCGCGCGGAACTCAAGAGCCACTTCATGTCAGAATTCGCCGCCGATGTCATCCGCGCCGAATTCCCGAAACTGGCGGAGAAAATGCACGTGCGCACCGCAGTTCTCGCCTGGCAGTCGAGAACGATGGATATGATTGAGCGCCGTGCGGCTTGAACGCATAGAGTCAATCGACTCGGGCCAACAAAGGAGAATCTCCATGCAAGCCAGCATCTTTGTCACTGATGATGAGCCCGCATTGCGCAACGCACTCGTGAAGCGGCTGTCCAGGCGCCAGCATCGAGTCAGGGCGTTCCAGTCCGGAGATGAGCTGCTCGCCGCTGTCGAGCACGACGTCCCGGACCTGATCCTCCTCGACCTCAAAATGCCAGGAATGACAGGAATCGAAACCCTGGAAGCACTGCGCACGAAAGCGCGAGATACCGCGGTAATCATTCTCACCGCCTATGGAACAGTCGAGGATGCGGTCGAAGCCATGAAGCTGGGAGCCTATGATTTCCTCATCAAGACCGTGGACCTCGGAGGCGTGGAGCCAGTCGTCGACCGGGCCTTGGAGTATCTCCTCTTGCGCCGGCGGGTCGCGTTTGCGACCGAGCACGATACCGGTCACTACGGATTGGCAGAACTCGTGGCGAACAGCCCATCCATGAAACAACTTCTCGCACAGGTGACCCAGGCGGCACAGAACCAGATGACGACCGTCCTCCTGACGGGGGAAACCGGAACGGGAAAAGAATTTCTAGCTCGGGTGATTCACCATAATAGTGCGCGCGCCACTGGTCCATTTGTGAGAATCAACTGCACGGCGCTATCGCCCGACCTCTTTGAGCGTGAACTCTTCGGATGCGAACGTGGAAGCGTCCCGGGATCCGAGCAGCGCAAACTCGGCTTGCTGGAACAGGCAGAATCCGGCACCATATTTTTCGACGAAGTCGGCGATCTCGATGTGGTGATGCAGGGAAAGCTCTTGAGGGTGCTGGAGGACCGATCCTTCCGCCGCGTCGGAGGAACCGAAGACATCAGAAGGGACTTTCGTGTCATGGTCGCGTCGAACCGGGACCTCAAGCAGGAGATTGCGGCACAACGCTTTCGAGAAGATCTCTACCTTCGTCTCAATATCATGGCATGGCAAGTGCCGACGCTCCAAAACCGCGTTGAGGACATCGCCCCACTGAGCAAACAATTTATGGTGAAATACGGGATGGAGCTGAATAAGGACGTAAAAGAAATTGACCCCGCAGCCATCGCAATACTGCAACGGTATCCATTCCCCGGTAATGTGCGCGAGTTGCACAATATCATTGAGCGGGCCATGATCTTGTGCAAAGGAACCATCTTAACGGCAGGCGATCTTCCTGCAGAATTACGGGACCTTTCCGCACCCATACCGGCCGCACAAGACAATGTAGGCTCCTGACAGTTCTGACAGACGATTGCCGTACCACGGCGCCTTGGTTTCGACGAGTGCTGCACGAATACAGGATCGTCACGCCATTGTGCGCGGCCAAACAGGCATGCCGTGTTTTGACAATCCCACGACTCGAACTTAGGATATTCAGACCAACTTGGAGCGTCTATGCGGGAGTATCTGACTCGCCTGTTTAATAATCTTCCGATCGAACGAAAGCTGCTGCTGGTGTCAGTGATCCCGCTGACCGCCCTCATTCTGCTCAGTGTCGTCACCTATCACAGCGTCCAAACGGTTGAACGGGATGAAGAACAGCTCAACCGTTTATACCTGACACAAAACTCAGCCGCCCAGTACATGCGGCTCATCGTCGATCTCGAAACAAGCTTTCGCGGATATGTGTTGACGCTCCAGACTCCCTATCTTCGCCCCTTTCGGACCGCGCAAGAAGGTATTTTCTCCGTGGGAGAAGAACTCACCAGAATGGTCTCCGATGAGATCCCCCACCGCTCGCAATTTCTTGAAGTTCAAGCACTCGTGAGGCAGCTTATCATTGAGAAAGTGGACCTCATCGAAGCAACCAAGAAGGGGCACCCTGAGAAAGCGCTCCAATACATCGAAGAAGGACGCGGCCGGACGATCATGGTCAGGATTCGAGAGTTGATGGTGACGTTCGACCAGCAGGAACAGAAACGAGTCGAAACGAGACTGGCTCAATTGAGTCAAGATCGAACAGCGACTCTCACCGTCATATTAGTCGGGGGGGTTCTCACCCTGGGGCTGATGGCCTTGGCGTTGTATCTCATCGCCCGCTCGATCGCTGGTCCGTTGGTCGCCTTGGCCAAAGCGGTTGGATCCTCGCCGGCGGGCTCTTTTTCAAACATCCCGTTGCTCGAACGAAAAGATGAAATCGGCTATCTCACGAGAGTCATGCACCGGCTAGGCGTTCAGATTCAAAGCCACCTCGACCAGGTCGAACATTCTGAAGCGGCCCTCCGTGTGCTGAATGATAATCTCTCCGCCTCGGAATCAAAGTATCGCGGACTGGTCAACAACGCCCCTTTCGGCATTTTCACGACCAGGGGAACGGAGATTACGTTCAGCAACCGCTACAACCAAACGCTTGCGGGACTCGACCCGGATCACGTGACCGATCCGGACACCTTTCGCCAGTGGATCCACCCGGAAGATCAGGACCGTGTCTTGTCCGAATTCGCTCACGCCGTGGAGAACGTCCAACCGTATGAAACCGTGTTTCGCTTTCTTCATGTGAACGGTTCGGTACGGAAGGTATTGAGTCGCCGGATTCCCCTTGAGCAAGGAATCACTCAACAGCCCTTCTATATCGGCTTCAATCTCGACATCACGGCCCTGGATCAGATGCAGACACGCCTCAGTCGATCAGAACGCCTGGCAACGCTCGGCCAGGTCGCGGCCGGAATTGCCCACGAAATCAGGAACCCGCTCGTGGGGATCGGGTCCAATGCGTTTCTCCTCCTGGACGAATTTGACAAGTCGGACCCGCGCCATGCCGATTTGGAAATGATATTGAAAGAAACCAAACGGCTGGATCGCATTGTCAATCAGATCATCGATTATGCCCGCCCACGGGAACTCGCTCCGGTGCTCTGTCCTCTCAACGATCTGATCCACGACGTCGTCAAATTGCTCGACTCGACCATCACCGCAAAATGCCTGACGCTCACACGTTCCATTTCTCCCACGCTCACCAGGCTCCATGCCGATCAAGACCAAATCAAACAGGTGCTCTTGAACGTGGTCCAGAACGCCATCGACGCCTCTCATGAAGGAGCAGCCATTGACGTCACCGCCTTCGAACTCCCCCGCGGTCAAACGGCAGGCATGGTGGTGAAAGTCACGGACCATGGAGTCGGAATTCCCGATAACGCATTAGCCCACGTGTTCGAGCCGTTCTTTACGAGCGGAAAACGGCAGGGAACGGGGTTGGGGCTGGCGATTTGCCGCAATATCATCGAGAGCCATGGGGGCGACATCCAGCTCACCAGTGAAGTCGGGAAAGGGACGAACGTCAGAATCTGGCTTCCGCTCCGCCAGGAATTCCAATTCTCTGAGGGATAACGCATGCAACTGACCATCTTCGTGACCGATGATGAACCGGCCATCCGCAACGCGATCATCAAGCGCCTGACTCGAAAACACCATCGGGTCGTTGGGTTTGAGTCCGGCGACGTACTGTTGGCCGCGCTGCCTCAAGAGATTCCCGACCTGATCCTCCTCGACCTCAAGATGCCCGGCCTCAGCGGACTGGAGACCCTCAGAAAACTGCGTCCGCTGGCCCCTCAGACCCTGGTCATCTTGCTCACGGCCTATGGCACCGTTCAAGATGCCGTCGATGCCATGAAACTCGGGGCCTACGATTTTCTCATCAAAACTGTCGACCTGGATGCCATGGAACCGGTCCTCGATCGCGCCATCGACCTCTTGAGCCTGCGCCGGCGTCTCGCTATCGAAACCGAACAGCACGACAGCCAATATGCGCTCTCCCGCTTGGACGTACGGAGTCCGGTTATGCAGAACGTATTGTCCCAGGTTCGGGATGTGGCCTCGAATCCGAAGTCGTCGGTGCTGCTCCTGGGCGAAACAGGAACGGGCAAGGAGTATCTTGCGCGGGTCCTCCATCACAACGGAGCGCGGGCATCGGGCCCCTTTATCGGTGTGAACTGTACCGCCCTCCCGCGAGAGCTGTTCGAAAGCGAATTGTTCGGTTTCGAGCGAGGCGCCTTCACCGGAGCGGTCCAGCGAAAGATCGGGCTGCTTGAAAAGGCAGAGGGCGGAAGCCTGTTCCTCGACGAAATCGGCGACTTAGATCTAACCATGCAGGCCAAGCTCTTACGGGTGATTCAAGAGCGCACCATCAGACGGCTTGGGGGAACGGACGATATCGGGGTGGATTTCCGGCTCATCGCCGCTACGAATCGAGACCTCAAAAAAGCGGTGGCCGAAGGAGGCTTTCGCGAGGATCTCTATTTCCGGCTCAACGTGGTCTCCTTCGAACTGCCTCCGTTGCGGAAGCGCGTCGAGGACATTGAGCCACTCTGCCGAAGAGCGATCATCCAATACGGCAAGGAATTCGGGAAAGATGTCGTCGACATCGAGCCGGATGCCATGACGCTGTTGCGGGAATATGTCTATCCTGGAAACATTCGTGAGCTGCACAATATCATCGAACGGGCCATGATCTTCTGCCATGGCAAGATGCTGTCCGTGGACAACCTCCCTGCCGAACTGCGGCAGAGACCGGAATCTGTCGCGGTGACCATCGTGGAGGGAGAAGAGCGCATGCTCCGGCTCGAATCGAAACTGGGGAAACAATCCCTGGCCGATATCGAACAGGCGATCATTCAGGAAGTGCTTCGGTTGTCGGACTACAATAAAACAACTGCCGCCAGATATCTCGGCCTCACGAGATTTGCGCTGGATCGGCGCCTCAAAAAGGTCACGGAAGAGTAACGGGCGATCACGAAGGATTCGGCGACACGAACACTAAGACTTTGAGACGCTGGCCCGTGTGATTCTTCACCCCATGCTCTTCCCCGGCCGGCGCCATCGTTCCCTGCCCTGGACCCAGCACCCGTCTCTCTGCCCCGACCTGAAACGTACCCTGGCCCTCAAGCACGAGATAGACCTTATCCTGCTCGCCGTGAATATGCCCCTTCTGTTCCTGACCTGGCTCGAAGCAGTAAATGTCGCAGAAGAATCGTGGCGTTTCAAACATGTTATTTTTCTTCATCTTATCACTGCTAAACTGATGATAATCTGCAATATTTACTACGTCCATGCGACGACTCCTTCAGGGCGGTTACGGCTGCGTTTGGCGGCGCTCAAGCGACGCGAGAATAGAATCAACCGATATCAAATGATGCGAGAGACCCAAGTCCTTGGGCAGAATTCCCATCGCCAACCCGAGTAACTGCGGCAGATGCAAGATCGGTAAGTTGAGTTCGGTATTCACCGCACGACCAGCCCGATCCTGATAAATATCCAAACTCATGTGGCAGAGGGGACAGGGCGTCACCATAAAATCGGCTCCCTGCTCCTTGGCTTCTTTCATGTGCGTCCCGGCCATGGCCACGGCAATGGCTTCCTTCTCAAGGATGATGGGAAATCCGCAACATTTGGTTCTCCCGGCATAGGGCACTGGCTCACCACCGACGGCCTTAATGAGCCGCTCGAGGGATTGCGGATTCTCAGGGTCGTCGAACCCCAGATCCCACGACGGACGCAGAATGTAGCAGCCATAAAACGGGGCGATCCGAAAGTCCTGCATCGGCGTGGAGACCAGGGATCCCAGGCGGGTCAGTCCGATATCGCGTACCACAATCCAGAGGAGATGCTTCACCTGGACCCGGCCATGATAGGCCAGTCCCTCCGGCGCCAGAAGTGCGTTGATACGATCCAGCGTCCCCGCCTCTGTTTTCAACCGCCGATTGGCGGCACTCATCACCCCCTGGCAGGTGCCGCAGATCGTCATGACGTCCAGGCCAAGTTGTTCGGCTTGCGCAAAGGTCCTAGCGTTGATCGCCAGGGCCATCTCGGGATGCACTTCCGTCACCACCCCTGCGCCGCAACAAGCGGCGGCAGAGAGCTCGACGACCTCGATCCCCAATCGGCCAATGATGGCTCGCGTCGATTGATAGAGCTCCGGGGTGGCCCCTTGGGCCGCACAACCGGGGTAGAGAGCATATTTCATGGATCTACCGTGACGAAAAATGTGACAGGGTCTGATTGAGGGACTCTCGGAGATCGTCCATCGCAGCCACCGCCTTCGACTGCACTTGCTCCCAGGACGAAGCCGTGGCGGAATGAATCTCCTGCGCTTTCTTACTGGCCAGCTCTTTTTTCTTCTCTAATTCCACAATCGACTTCTGGATGTCCGCTCTAGCCGACGCCGACGTATGCTCGACCTGTCCACGCAATTGAGTGATACGCACCTGCATCTCCTCCAGTTCCATTTGCACCTTGCGTTGAAACGCCTCTTTCTGCTGAACCGTATAGTCCTTGGTGGCCGTCACTGCTTCCTTCGCTTCACGGACCACCGTCTCGCCTGTCACCGGCTTCTCTGCTGCGCCAGCCACGACGACAACGGGCATGGCGAGCAGCCCAAGGCTCACGATCCCACACAACATTCCAGACAAAGCCTTCATCGCCATCGCCTCCATTCCATCGACACCAACCTATGCCTCTGAGTATAACTTCCGACTTTCGGAAAGTCACCGTGCAGGGCACTCCCACGCGACGCGCGAGAGCAGGACGGTCTCTCTAGTTTATCTCGCGTGTCTGATTGCCCTGGCTCGATACGCCAAACGCACAAGATGAACCAGACGAACCAGATAAATCGCCAGGGACAGCCACAGGTCGAGCCACGCCACGAACAACCAGATCACATGATGCCAGGCGAACAGGAAGAGAAATCATCAACACGCGAGGAACCGATCGCGTCCAAACTCCCTCTGGCGCTGTTGACTGGTATGCGAATCGGTGAAAGGCAGTTCAACAAGAACCGGCATAGAGCCGTATCGCGCGAGCAAGGAATCTGATAGTGAGGGAGAGGGCAGAAGGATCGTTTAAGCCAGAACAATAAACGCCGGACAATACGTCGGGGGCATACCGGCTAGATGTTCGGATGGAGGAGCTCCTGGAATTCGCTCTTTCCGGAACGGGTCTTCAGAAATTGGATGAGCTCGACCCGGAGTATGCTGTTGAGACGTTGCCGGGCTTCCAGGGGCAGGCGAATGAACTCCACCCCGAACTCATGACCCTTGACCCATTTAATCTTGCCAAGCTCAACAGACAAGGCCTGCGGATGGTTGGGAAGCAGAACACTCACGCGGACGTCACTGCCGCAGAGGACTTCTCGATCGCTCATGACCGAGCAGCCCATCAGTGACAGGCTGGTCAGGACACCTTCGGCGACGAATGGAGCCCCCGCGAATATGACGGGATAGAATAGGGGAAATCGATGATAGGTTCGGGAATAATGAGGTGGCGCCATCACAGTCTCCAAGATGGCGGATTCTACCGAGCCGGACCGGGCGGGCGATATCCTACCTTTGGAGGGGTCGCGTCACGGTTTTGGCTTGTCCAGGCTTAACGGGATAACTCGCCACCCCAGCAACGCACACCAGAGAAAGTAACAGACGAAGAGGAAGGCAAGACCGCCCAAGAGCCACCCCATGAACGGATGGCGGATCCATTGAGGCGCATCAACCAGATTGAACGCGGCACAGGCACTCAGAAGACCCATGCCGAGGGCACAGGCGAACGCACGTCTTGGTCGCGCGACCAAATCACGATGAAAAACCCGGCGATTGTGGGACTGGGCCTTGAGATCGTAACGGCTAGCCTTGATATAGCGATCGTCAGACTCCATACCGGTCCTTTCTTTGCACTAGGACACGTTTAGCCAAATAATTGGGAAGCGATGGGCGGCTGGCCCTAGTAACGCGCGGTTCAAGCAAGAACGAGTCAACCTGCAGGCCTGGTTCACGACTATGCGCCTATCAGCTAATCGATGATTTCGAGCGTACAGGCGAGACACAATGTCAATGGCAACGCAGCGGCAGTAAACAAGGCCGCAAGCTCCTCCGCCGGCATGGCATCAATACGCACCTGCCCACGCATGTCGGCTGCGACAAGAATCGGGTGATCGTTGATGGCCTTGAGTGCCGCAGCCAGAGCATCACAATTCTCGATTCCCGATGCCGCCATGGGTAGCACGAGCACACGAATCCGTAGAGGAAGTTCAGGTTACTTGGCCTTCAAAAACTCCCGTTGAGGAACGGGGGACATCGTACGAAGATTCGCTGGTACGTCCAACTTCCAGGGCCAGAGGTACAGACCCATCACATTACTCTCAGGGCGGCCGATGAACACCGCCTGGCCAGTCTCAGCCTGCAGCATGTCCCGTAGAGCCGTCAGTTGGACAGATATTGCCATGGTCATATTCCTCGCTGGTACGTCTGCCAAGGACTGACCTGCCGTAAATACGGAAATCCGAGCAGCCCAAGCCAAATCCTAGTGTACTCGACCCCACAAGCTGCTCCTACATGTATTTTGACGACCGGAAAACGCGAGCAGCGATAGACAAAACCCTGGAGTCCATGAAACCCTGGAAAGCTCAATAGTCTGGAAGACGTGGTGAGGGAAAGGGATTTCTGAATGGAAGACAGCCGCTTGCCAGCTCTCCCATTCATAGGGATAATGGGCCCTCGACTTCCGTTCTTTATCGATCAGTGTAAGAATTCTACGCCCTCCACGATAGACACAGAAGAGACCTGTTGCATCAGCTCCCATCATTGAAAACGGCGCCATGGTTGGGCTCGACTGGCACCGGAGAAAAAGGACCCGACGCATGACGGATCAGACTCTGGCCGACTCCCATTCACTTATTGATGTCCATGGAGACTTCCTCTACCGGTTTGCCCTCGTGCGCGTGAGGAACCAAGATGTCGCTGAGGACCTGGTGCAGGAAACCTTTCTGGCAGCCCTGCAGGGGACCTTCCGCGAGAGCGGACCGACGGCGGAACGCAGGTGGATGATCGGCATCATGAAACACAAGATCGTGGACTATTTTCGCCGGAAAATCCGGGAACCGATCCAGAACCCCGACCAGGCTGACCACAGGGCGGAAGACGTCGTTCTCGACGACGTCCATTGGAAGCCGGAAGCCGCCGCGATGCAAGCCTGGCCGGAACAACCGGACGGACTAATCGAACGCCGCCAGTTCTGGGACGCCCTGGCCGGTTGCATGGAACGGCTGCCACCCCGAGCCGCCCAAGTCTTTACCTTGCGGGAGCTCGATGAACTTGAGACCGAGCAGATCTGCGAACTGCTCCAGCTCACGCCCACGAACTTCGGCGTCATCCTGCATCGAGCCAGGAAACAACTCAGGGACTGCTTGTCCAGCCGCTATTTCGGCCAGCAACAGGAAGGTCTCAACTCATGAGCCCGCTATATCACATCATCTACACCTGTCAGGACATGGCTCGGCTGCTGTCCGACGCCATGGATCGATCGTTGCCGTGGCACACCCGCCTGCGCATGCATCTGCATCTCCGCCTCTGTCTCCTCTGCCGGCGCTACCAACAGCAATTGACGCTGCTCCGTACCGTCCTCCGCAAGCGCGCAACCACGCTCGATGAGGATGATCGCGCCGATGCGCCAACGCTCTCGCCAGAAGCCAAAGCGCGCATACAACGCGCGCTCGATTCCTCTCGCACCTAGCCGACTCATCAGGCATCCCCTCCTCCGCAGCCGACTCACGCCGTCAATATTCCCCCCCATGCTGTAAGAATTTTTCCGCTCACGCGATACACCAGCATCGAGAGAATCATCTAGATTCTCCGCAACCATTCCTCAAGGAGGGGCTCCATGACAGGATTCAAGCAACTCTTACTCGCCGGGTTGGCGCTGGCGGCCAGCATGGCAGCGGTTCCGGTCTTTGCTGAAGACGTGACCCACAGCACACCGGGAATCAGCGGCTATGACCCCGTCGCCTACTTCACCGACGGCAAACCGGTCAGAGGATCGGGCTATCACGTGACCACACACGAGGGCGTGACCTACGCCTTCGCCAACGCCGAGCATAAGAAACTGTTCATCGCCAGTCCGAAGCAGTACCTCCCCGCCTTCGGAGGCTACTGCGCCTATGGCGTCGCGGTCGGGAAAAAATTCGTGGCGGATCCGGAAGTCTGGAAGGTCGTCGACGGAACCTTGTACTTGAACCTGGATAAGGGCATTCAAGACAAGTGGCAGAAAGATATCCCCGGCTTCATTAAGAAGGGCACTGCCAACTGGTCCGATATCAAGGACAAGCCAGCCGACGCATTGTAACGCACCGACCGAGAGCCCGCCGCTCAGCAACGCGGCGGGCCGAGGCGAGTAGAGCCAGGCATTAAAAATACGAGCGCCTACCTTCCCGTTATGGTCCTGCAGCAGGGTCATCCAGAGTACCGGAGGCGAACGACGAGAGACCGAGACGGCCGGAGCAGGAACGAGGGTGGCTCAATGTCCGTGAGAGGCCGGATATGACGGCAGGAACATATGCCTGACAGCGAGAACTGATCGACAGGAAATCCCTAACTGGCCACCCCTCCCAGGAGTGTGAGCAACATGGCGGTTACGTACATCAGGCTAATGCCGATCCATATTCCCAGCGCGGCCTGTAGACGGCGAGTCGCGGTATAGGAAATCGTGGTAAGGGAGAGAATGACGTAGAGCAGCGAACCGGCCGCGAGAGAATAAAAGGAGATGGACAGATAGGGGGAGAGCCCCTGCCCGCTCAACAGAACCCCGATGCACGTCGGACCGCCCGCCACCAACCCGAGCAGAAACACATCCTTCCATTGCACCGACGTTTTTCCTGCAGCACCGACAATGCCGAACCCTTCCGTGCCGTTGTGCAACGCAAAGCCCCCCACCAGCAACATGCTGAGGGCCCATTCTCCGCTTCCATAGCTGGCACCAATCGCGAGCCCTTCGCCAAGGTTGTGAAAGCCCATCCCCATCGCGATCATATAGGGGAGCGTCAGAAATCGGCTGGTGTGGCGAACGCCGAACACCTGCTTCGATTCCAGCGCCACGAGACCGACCAGGCTTGCGCCAAGACTCACTAGAAAGACCGCCCACGACAACATATCGCGGGCTCCGCTGAGCTCCACCGCCTCATGCATCAAATCGAAGAACAGATACAGCAACACCCCGGTCGCAACACCAATCAATCCGCCTTCCCAGGATCGTGGCAACACCTTCCCGAGCAGCAGGGCTGCCCCGATTCCCAGATAGACAGGAATAAGACCGGCAAGAGCCCCTAACGCAAATAAGTTCAACATCGACCGTTTGTATCAGAACGGCGGGTGGAAAGAAAAGATTGAACTTTCACGACTCCAAAGACAGAGAGCCGCTCAGGGGTTGCACGCAAGAGACCACTGGCGGGGCTGAGCGTTCGGGGACAGACTCCAGACCTGTTTAATTGCTTACGGCGGGTTCGCGACAAACCGTCATGAAAGATGAGGGCCAGCGAGCAATCACAAGCCATACGCTGTTCGTGTTCCGGATCGGTGAGCAACTGGCTGGTAAAACGATTACGTCAACCGGGGAAGGTCCTCAACCCACAAGACACGACGACCATAGGATCCCCCCGTCAGCGATGAATAGAACTTACGATCTGCCGTGACCATAATCCCATCGACTGCTTCAGCCAAGGCAAGATAGAGGCAATCGTACAGACTTCGTTGCGTGGCCAACGCGAGTTGATAGGCGGAGGGAAAGAGTCGCTCGTCGGCATGCCGCTGGAGGGGAAGTTGCTTCAACTCCTTCAGGACCACATCCCCTTCATCCCGAGTGAGCTCACCACGACGAATCCTTTTGGCCAACACGTTGCCGAGCTCCAGCGTCATCAGTGCGGGCACATGAAGTCGATAGCGTGAACGGCGCAAACGAATCGCCGCCTCGGAATGGATCTCCGGAAGGAACCACTTGATCGCCACACTGGCATCGACCACGTAGCGGCTCACCGCTCGCGATCCTCACGAATCAGCGCCGCACTATCGCTGAACTTCCGACTAGACTTCCTCAATCGCTCCTGTAATCCTTCGATCCGTTTCCACGCCCCCTCGTAGTCAGGCACTGCGTCCTCCAGAATCGTCTTCACTTCAGATTGCAGAGATCGCCCATGCTCCTTCGCCCGCTTCTTCAACCGATCGACAATCTTGCTATCGAGCTGCCTAACAAGAACCTGCGCCATACCCCCTCCTTAGACAGAATTGTGCTATCACAATGATAGCGGGAGATCACCCCATGGTCAACAGACAGAGACACTGTGCGCGGCAGGCTTGCGGCGCGGCGATTTCGCGACGAACCGTCATGAATACTGAGCGCTAGTGATCGATCACCTGGGCGAGGAGGACCAGAAACTGCATGCCGTCACGATCATCACAGACGATGCTCTGCCGGGCATCACCCCGACTCGTGACGTGATGGAGGGCCCGGATAATTCAAGACCCAGCGGGCTTGCCACGGAATGGGAATCCACCCCTCGCAACGTTTGGTTGCAATACCTAACCCCACTTCTTCTCCACTGCCTTGGCTTCACGATCACTTCTGTCCCTGACCCTCGCAACAGATCTTGGCTATACGCCGAGTCCTCACCGCATTCACTGCGGCAGCGAGCGTGACGATCAGCAAAACGGGATAGATCACCAAGAGGTCCGCCCGAATATTACATTCGCCGGAGCAGAGGACACGAATATAGATCAGGTACTCATACGACGCATACAGCAGCCACAGACTCCCCGCGACGGCCAAGGCGGCATTTCGCGGCAACCGAAAACACGCCATCGTGGCGAGAACGGTCAAAGTCACAAATACAAAGAGGAGTGTCAGGAACACCATGTGGCAGCCACCTCACGAGAAGAATCGGACTGAACGATCCGGCAAGCAGAATCTAATCTCAGGGTGCCAATGCGTCAAGAATTAGCAGAAGACCATGACGGAGACAGACACACAGGGACGCGACGCGCTGCCGACAGAACCACACTTTCCGGGAACGACTCACTCGCTTTGTTGATTGTCATATAGACTTCTCCTTTCGTTCGGGCTAGCCTTGGCGTTCTGCATATAGGCCACTAATCTTCACCGAGGAGAAAAGCATGACTCGACACATGATGATCACCATCCTGATCGCGAGCGCTCTTACGATGCCGGCGATCACCATCGCGGGCGACAAGGCGTCGAAGAAGGGGGCCACCGTCAAAGAAGTCAAAGCCCTCTCTGAGAAAGAGCAGACGGCCCTGGCCTTGCGCGCAGCCCCGGCACACATTGCAAAAGAGGCCGGTATCATGATCTTCGGACCGGACGGCAAGCTGACCGAGACCAAGAAAAGCGCCAACGGCTTCACCTGCATCCCTACCGTGATGAACCTCCCGGTCCCCGATCCCATGTGTATGGACGCGGCCGTCCAGCAATGGATGACAGACCTTACCAACAATGCGCCGAAACCGACGAATACGGTCCCCGGCATCGCCTACATGGTTCTCGGCGGTTCACACTTTGAAAAAGATGGGAAAGTCGTCATGTCGGGGGAAGGGGCCACGATTGTGAAAGAGCCCGCCCATTGGATGATCATGTGGCCCTTCGACTCAGCCTCCACGAAGCTCCCGACCGCCCCGAACCCCTCCGGCACCTACATCATGTTCGACGGCAGCCCCTACGCACATCTCATGGTGTACCAAGACCCCAGGAAGATGAAGTAACCGCCTCATGCCGTGCAGGGAAGAATGAAACTCTCTGCACGGCCCTTGAACTGATGAATGAACGCTGGCAGCTAAGGCCACCCAAAATGATAACGGGACAGGATGGGAAACTGGCTGGGCTGGTCAACGACGGGACCCGCTCTTTTTTCTCTCTGGAATTTTCCCCCTCCCCTCTGGAATTTCTCCCCATCTTTCAATTCGTCGCTCGTATCTCGCCGTTCGTTGTTCGCATGATCATCCTGCCTTAACCCCCTGTTCTTCCTCACTATTCCATCCTTTCCCTCTTCATCTTCGAGCCCGGCACAATCCCTGCTGATATCCCCTCCTATATGGTGACGCACCCCTCCATCCTCTTAATCGAAGACAGCCCTGGCGAATGCGAACTCTTCCGCCTCGCCCTCGCCCAAACCGGCCTCACCGTCGCACTCCATACCGAGCAGGACGCGGATGCCGCCCTCCGTTTCTTAGATCACCTGGCAGCCAATATCCCTGGATGTTCCCATGGCGAGGCGGCTGGTGTGGTCTCCACTGCGCGCGTCGAACGAGCACATTCTGATCGTGCGCGTTCCGCGAGCACAGAGACCATGCCAGCCGTCTCGCCATCCCTGATTCTTCTCGATCTTAATCTACGCGGCCAGGACGGCTGCGACTTCCTGAAGCGGCTCCGATCCGACCTTCGCTTCTCGACGATCCCCACCATCGTCTTCACCACCTCCGACGATCTAACCGATGTCGCCCGCTGTTATACGAGCGGCGCGAACGGTTATGTGATAAAACCAGGGACCTTTACCGAACTCGTTCAATGCATAGGCGATATCTGCCATTATTGGCTCACTCGACATCGCGTTCCTCATATGATTGAAACCCCATGCTGACCCGCGCCTCGCTCAAGAACCCCTACGCCGTCTTTGCGCTCTGCATGATCATGCTCGTGCTCGGGGGCGTGTCCTATCAAAAGATGCGGGTGGACATCTTCCCCGAGATCAAGATTCCGACCATTCTCGTGACGACGTTCTACCGCGGCTTGAGCCCCACCGAAATGGAAGGCGCGATTACGCTCAAGATGGAGCAGCGGTTCGTCGAAGCGAGCTACGTCGAACATATCGAATCCCAGTCGCTCGCCGGGATGAGCTACATCAAAGTCTTCTTCCAGCCGGAATACAGCATCGACTCGGCTCAATCGGAACTGACCAGCCTGGCCTACAGCATCATTCGCCTGCTCCCGCCCGGCGTCTATCCCCCCTCCGTCTATAAATTCGGCGTGGCGAGTTTGCCGATAGGACTCCTCTCCGTGAGCAGCGAAACACTTGGCGCCAAAGAAATTCGCGACCTTGCCTATTTCAATATCCGTCAACAGATCGCCACGATCCCCGGTATTTCCTTCGGCCCCCCATTGGGCGGGAAGGTCCGGCAGATCACCGTCTTCCTCGATCAGCAGCGAATGATGGCCCGCGACGTGTCCCCCTCCGACGTGGTCAAAGCCGTCAATTCCCAAAGCGCCATCATTCCGGCCGGCAACATGAAGATCGGCGACCTGGATTACTACGTCTACTCCAACAGCCTCATCGAGGCGGTCGACAAGATCAACGACATCCCGATCAAAATCGTGAACGGCACGCCGATCTTCGTGCGGGATATCGGCACGGCGGCCGACAGCGCCGCGATCCAAACCTCGATCGTGCGGGTGAACGGGCGCGAGGCCACCTATATCCCCATCACCAGGCAGGAGGGAGCCAATACGCTGGAAGTGACGGACGGCATCCGCGCCAAACTCCAGAAGCTGACGGAAATTCCCGCCGGCACCACGGTCAAATTCATCTACGACCAGTCCCTCTATATCCGGCAGGCGATTGCCAATCTCCAGAAGGAAGGGCTGCTGGGGGCTGTGCTGGCCGGCCTGATGATCTATCTCTTTCTCAGCAGCATGAAGGCGGCGCTCGTCGTCGGGCTGGCCATTCCCCTCTCGCTGACCTCGGCCCTCGTTGCACTCTATTTGACCGGCCAGAGCGTAAACATCATGACACTCGGCGGCTTGGCCCTCGTGATCGGCACCCTACTGGACAACAACATCGTCGTGCAGGAGAACCTGCACCGCCATCTGGAGATGGGCAAAGACGGCCGCTCGGCCGCGGAAGACAGCGCGACCGAGCTGACGCTCCCGATCCTGGTCGCCACGATCTGCATCCTGATCGTGTACCTCCCCATCATGTTCTTCACCGGCATCATCAAATTCCTCTTCGTGCCGCTGGCCATGACCGTGGCCTTTGCGATGCTCGCCGACTATGCCGTCTCGATGTCGGTCACGCCGGTGCTCCTCGCCTACTTTTACTCGAAGGGCCATGGCGGGGACGGCACGGAGGAGAGTTCTGCCTCGACCGGCTGGTTCCGCTATGTCCTGGCCCTTTATATCCCGCTGTTGCGGACGGGCCTGCGCTTCAAGCCGGTCGTGATCGGCTTGGCCCTCCTGGCCCTCATCGGCACCGCCCTCCTCCTGGCCCCCCGCCTCCATACGGAGTTCTTCCCGCGGATCGACGCAGGCAATTTCACCATGCACATCTCGGCGCCGGAAGGCTCGCGGATCGAAAAGACGACGGCGATTGTGGCGCAGATCGAAAAGCTGGTGCAGGAGACCATCCCGAAAGGGGACCTGGAAGAGGTCATTTCCAACACGGGGCTCTATTTCGGCGATGCGGCCCGCTTCGCGCCGAACACCGGCAACCACACGGCCTTTGTGCTGGTGAACCTCGTGACCGGTCACGAAGGGCGCACGGACGACTACATCGCCAAGTTACGTACCAGGCTGCACCAAGACTTGCACGGCGTCGAAGTCTCCTTTCAGACCGGCGGCATCATCAGCGACGTGCTGAACTTCGGCTTGCGCGCGCCGATCGACATTCAAGTGAAGGGGCCGACGCTCGATATCATTCGGTCGGTGGCGGAAGAGATTCAGCAGAAAGTCGCGCGCGTGCCGAACACGGTGGATGTGCGGATCAAGCAGGGCAAGAGCTACCCGGAGATGCACATCGACGTGGATCGCACTAAGGCGGCCTACTATGGCATTGCGCAGGATCGCGTGATCATCGACGTGATCACCGGCATCAGCTCGAACATCGCGCTCAGCCCCAACTACTGGCTCGACCCGAAGACCGCCAATGGGTATTACCTCTTAGCGCAGTATCCGGAACAGTCCCTGACCAGCACCGAGGACCTGCTCAACATCCCGATCATCGGCGCCCGCACGCAATTGCGGTCCACGTCTTCGCTGACCACGACCGGCGCGAGCGGCTCGACGATGGCCCTCCAGAACACCCCCTTCGCCGGGCGGCAGATGGAACTGTCCAGCGGCTACTACGCATCCGGGGACGAGCGGCGGGGACCGCCTGTGCTCCTCCGGGACGTGGCGTCCTTGTCTTTCAAGACCGGGCCGGACTCCGTGGACCATTACGATCTGTCGCGATTGATCGACGTGCTGATTACTCCGGTCGGCAACGACCTGGGCCATGTCGCGAAAGACATTGAAGCCGTCCTGGCGACCATCACGCTCCCGAAGGATGTAACCATTCAGCTCCGCGGTGAAGTCGCCAACATGCGTGGCGCCATCAACAACTTTGCCTTCGCCCTGCCCCTTGCCGTGCTGCTGATCTATCTCGTAATGGTGGGACTCTTCCGCTCTCTGGTCGATCCCCTGATCATCCTGGTGGCAGTGCCATTGGGCTGGATCGGCACGGTGCTGTTACTGCTGCTGACCGACACCTCGGTCAACGTGGAATCCATGATCGGCACCCTCATGATGATGGGCATCGTGGTCTCCAACAGCATTTTGCTGGTCGACTCCGCCAACCGCCGGGTACGCGCCGGCGCGACCGCAGAGGAGGCCGTGTTCCAGGCCGGCACCAGCCGCATTCGCCCGATTCTGATGACGGCCCTCGCGACGATCCTCGGCCTGCTGCCGTTGGCGCTGGGCTTCGGTGAAGGCAACGAGACGATGGTGCCCCTGGCCCGCGCAGTCGTCGGCGGCCTCGCCGTTTCCACCGTCATGACCCTGCTCGTGGTGCCGGTGATGCATGTGCTGGTCTTGGGCCGACGCGTGCACATCCATGAATTGCCAACGACCCCGCCCGCTTCTGCCGAGGAGATCTAGGACCATGTCGAACCGTTCCGTCTACATCGTCGCCGCCCTGCTGTTGCTCCTGATCGGCTGTGATAAAGAGGAGCCTGCGAAGAAGACCGCATCTGGCGCCGCGGCGCCAGCCGGCTCCAGCCAGGAGCAGACCGAAGCCGTGGCACAGAGCGACAGCCAGCCGGTAGACGTACAGGTGACGAAGCCGACCAGGCGCCTGTTGGTCTACAGCGTCACCCTGCCGGCGAATGTCTCGCCGCGTTATCAAACCACGCTCTACGCGAAGGTATCGGGCTATCTGAAATGGATCGGGCCAGATAAAGGCGATGCGGTCAAGAAGGATCAGGTCCTGGCGGTTATCGATGCGCCGGAAGTCGAGGAGCAGTATCATCAGGCCCAGTCCGACTACCATATCAAGCGCCTGACGTCGGAACGGTTGGCCAAGGTCTGGAAGGAATCGCCGGACGTGATCGCCAAGCAGGATGTCGATGTCGCAGAGGCGGCGACCCAGGGGGCCAAACATCTCGTGGACCAGCGGATGGCCCTTCGCGACTACACCAAAGTTCGCGCGCCATATGCCGGCATCATTACGGCCCGCTTTGCCGATCCCGGCGCGCTGATCCAGGTCGCCACGGCCTCGTCGTCCGGAGCGATTCCCCTCTTCACGATCATGGATCTCGATACGGTGCGCGTCTATACGAATGTGCCACAGGACGATTCACCCTGGGTACAGCCCGGCATCACCAAGGCCAGCGTGATCGTCAAGGGATTGGAGGGGCGCTCGTTTACCGGGACCGTCACCCGTTCGACCCTGGCGCTCGATCCCTCGACGCGCAGCCTGCTCGTCGAGATCGACCTGCCGAACCCCGACCATGCGCTCCGCCCCGGCACCTTCGTGGAAGTGGCTCTCGGATTGCGGGAAATTCCCGATGCGCTCGTGCTCCCGCCTCAAGCCGTGATCAGCGGGCCCAAAGGGAAGTCGGTGTTCATCGTCGACGCCAGCCGCGCAAAGTCGGTACCGGTACAAACCGGTATCAGCGACGGCCGCTGGATCGAGATTACCTCCGGCCTGTCAGGCGACGAGGAGGTCGTCGTCGTCGGAAAGCGCAAACTGGTCGATCGTTCGCTCGTTTCTCCGGCTCCGTTCAACCTGCCGGAAGGGAAACCGGCCCAGCAGAAATTCGAGCGCCGCTCGCCTGGCGCATCAGGCCCGGCTGCCACGCATACAGACAAGGCTTTGCCCACGAACCCCAAATAACGCTCACAGACCTATCGACATGACCAGAGGAGGTCCTATGCATCGCACGATCACTCGCAGCCTGATCGCATGTACGATCCTTGCCGCGCTTGGCGGAGCAGCCCCAGCCTCGGCACAACCGCTGTCGCGCGCAGCTGAACCGCCGCCACGCGGAGGCTTCCTCGGCCTGCAACAGGCCGTCGAGATGGCGCTGCAGAGCCATCCATCGGTCCAGGAGGGTAACGCCAACCTGAAAGCCTCCGAAGCGAGAACGCAGCAGACCCGTTCGCTCTATTATCCGCAAGTCTACGCGAACGCCGACACCACGGCCGGGGCGGGACGGCCCAACCCTCGCTTTCTCGTCGGCGGCGCCCTGCTCCAACAGAACCAAAGCATCTTTGCCGCGGGCGTGATCGCCAACCAACGTATCTACGATTTCGGAGTGACCAGCAACCTGGTCGAATCCTCACAGCTGGCCGAGCGTGCCCAGGGGCAGGATGTGAATGCACGGCGCGCCCTCGTGGTCTTGAACGTGCAGCGCACCTACTTAAACAGCCTTAAACGGCGCAAGCTGGTGCAGATTGCGGAGGAAACCGTGCGTGAGCGGGGCCTGATCGCCGGCCAGATCGAGGCGCTCTACCGCCAGCAACTCAAATCCAAGCTGGATTGGAACCTCGTGCGGGTCGAACTCGTCAATGCCGAGTCGTTCCTGATTCGCAGCCGCAACGATTTGAAGTCCAGCTATGCAGACCTCAATCGGGCCATGGGCATGGCGGGCCAAGACGATTATGTGCTGGAAGATCTGGCCATCGACGTCAAGCCGACTCGCCCATTGGATACGTTGATCGGTGAAAGTCTCTCTCACCCTGAAATCCAACGGCTCAAAGAACAAACAGCTTCGGCGGAAGCGAAGTTGCGCGCCACGAAACAGCAATATCTCCCGACGATCTCGGCGCTGGCAAGCGGAGGCACCTTCGAGCCCTTCGATGCCAGGCAGAATCAGGCAACGGGAGGTTGGTGGACGGCGGGAGCCCTGGTGTCGATGCCCCTCTTCACGGGATTTCTGATCGAGAACCAAGTCCATGAGGCACGCGCGCAACGAAACGCCTCGGATGCGGCGACCACGAACGTCGAGCAGGCGCTCACACAGCAAGTCACGAACGCCTACCTCGACACCATCACCTTCGTGCAGCAAATCAAGCTGGCGGAGGAACAGGTCAAAACGGCGCAGGAATCCCTGCAACTGGCGAAACAACGCTACAAACTCGGCCTCGGCACTGTGGTGGAAGTGACCCAATCGGAAGTCGCCGTCACGGCGGCACAAACCAGGCTGGCAGAATCGCAGTTCGACTATAAGATTGCCGAAGTGACCCTCGCCTATTCAGCAGGAGGCCGCGGCCAGCTGGAGGCCGATTCGGCGATGCGCTAGAGGGCGGCGCTCGTCGCTCACGACCAAAGCACTCAGCCGTCAGCTTTCAGCTATCAGTTTTAACGGTCGCTCTTAGGCGAATGCTCCCGCAGGCTGCTCAAAACGTTCGTCCAGCAAGGCCGCAGGCGAGTCGACACCGGAGGCGTACCCTAGGGGTACGTTGAGGATGGCGATGAGCCGAGAACGGAGCTGGCGGACGTTTTCAGCGGCCTGCCAGAGAGGCGATGGGGCCGAAGTTAACCTTCATGAGATCGATCACGAACTCATCTTTCGTGTTGGCCAACAGCGTGTCGATAAAACTGTGCCGCTGGACGACTATGGCCTCACTCGGATCGAAGAAAAGCTCGAATCCCTTCGCGGCAGTCGGGCGCATGGGGTAACGACGATCGTAAATCATCCCATAGGTTGGAATGCCATACACGATCTGCCAATTTCCCAAGATGAGATGTAACTCCGTCCCGTGGAGATAGAGGCCGCCAGACGTAATGACGCGCTTCGCGGAGGTTTGCGGCTGGCTGAGATAAAACGTCACGCGTTCGTCCGGTTGAGCGATGGCCAGCGCCTCGGCGATCTGCCGCGATAATAGCGTGATCTCGTCGGGGCGAAACGCCGGCATCAGCGGCGCCTCGCCCTGCGTCCACTTCTGTAACCAGATCCGATGTTCTTTGACCGAAATGCCGCTGAGGATGTGAGCCAGATCTTCGTATCGCATCGACTTCGGATGGTCATGCGCGCTAGGTGGCCATTCCGGCAGAACGGCGTCATCATGCTCAAGCCTGACGAAGTTGACTGGGTCTTCATAGACCGCGCGATAGGGCACGATGGGAATGGCACATCCGGCCAAGACAAGAACCGCACACAAAAGTGATGCGTGACGCGCGATGCGTGATCGGTACCACTTCACAGCTGACATCGTCACTGCCGCCTCATCACTGATCACACATCACCCATCACAGCATTCATTAGTCCGTAATCGCGACCGTCATCTCAACACGCTCCAGCGGATTGTCCCGCCCGTCGCGCTTCATGGCGACCACCTTGTCTACGACGTCCAATCCGCTGACCACTTCGCCGAATGCGGTGTACTGCCAATCGAGAAAGTTCGCGTCCGCCACGCAGATGAAAAACTGCGAACCGGCGCTGTCCGGCTCGTTCGAACGGGCCATGGAGAGAACCCCGCGCTTGTGCGGCTTGCTGTTGAACTCGGCCTTGATCTGATACCCAGGCCCGCCCATGCCGTGCGACGCACGGTCTGGATTCTTGCTGTTGGGATCGCCGCCCTGGATCATGAAGCCTGGAATGACTCGATGAAAAGTCGTGTTGTTATAAACGCCTTCTTGGGCCAATTTCGTGAAGTTCTTCACGTGACCTGGCGCCACATCGTGAAAAAACTTCAGGACGATCTCGCCCAACTGGACTCCCTTGCTGCTAACGGTAATGGTCGCGCGCGTCTTCTCCGTCGGCTCTGACATCGTCTCATCCCTTTCTTGGTTAGCGAAAACTGAAGGGAGCCGGAGACTCCCCTCCCTCAATGCCCTGATTGATGGAACTCCACGTCCGCCCGTCGTCGTCGCTCCGGAAGGCCCCCTCGCTCGTCCCGGCATAGAGGATTCCGGCGCCAGACTGGATCAACACCTGGACCGACATGCTCGTCAGTCCCTTGTTGAGCGGTACCCACTGGCGGCCCTTATCGACCGTCTTGAAAATACCGTGGCCCGTGGCCACAAAAAGCCCACGGCTATTGAAGAGAATTCCGCGGATGGAATCATTCGGCAAGGCCCGGCTGATGGGCTGCCAGTTCAGGCCTCCGTCGCCACTGCGAAAGACCCCGCCGTCGAACGTGCCGGCATAGATATTCCCCTCGGAATCGACCGTCAGCACGCGAATGAAGTTTTCGATCATGCCTTCATGGTCTTTGAGCCCCTGTTGCTGACGCACCCAGCCGGCTGATTGTGGCTTAAATCGCAGGATCCCTTTTCCTGACGTGCCTGCAAACAGCGTCCCATCGGACGAGAGAACTAACGTATGCACCAGGATGTCGTCTAAGCCGGTCGTCACCGGCGACCACCGGTCTCCTTTTGCGTTCAGCCGATAGGCCCCGCCACTCGTCCCGGCGTATAATGTGTCCCCCGCCGCCAAGAGCGATTTGACTTCGAGATGCTTGAGCCCGGTATTGACCGCCTGCCAACTCTTGCCCTGGTCGCGCGAGCGAAAGACCCCGCCACGGAAGGTGCCGGCATAGATTGCGCCGTCTTTTCCCGTGGTCAACGTTAGAATGAACGGATCGGTCACGCCCTGGCCCGATCTCGCCCAGGTCGCACCTCGGTCCTCGCTGCGGAAGAGGCCATGGCCGAACGAACCGGCATAGACCAGATCGCTCCCGACAGTCGTGAGGGCTTGAATGCTGGTCAGTTCTTGCACGGGCTGCTGAATCTGAGACAGACCAGGCTCCGCAACACCCAACATAGCGGTACCGACACAGAGTAGAAACAAGGCCAGCCTGATTCCGAAACGATTCATCTCAGTCCTTCCCGCATGATGTTGTCTAGCAGACTGCGAAAAACAGGGTAGACCTATTCTGTATAACACGGCGGCTTCCTTCGCTGCAGGCTGCTCAAAAAGGCCGTCCAGCAAGGCCGCAGGCGAATCGAACCCGGAGGCGTACCCTCAAGGGTACGTTGAGGATTTCGATGAGCCGAGAACGATGCTGGCGGACGTTTTCAGCATCCTGTCAGCAGCCTGCTACCGGACACGATGGCCGGCCGGTCCCATCGGCAAATCAGGATCGAGCGGCAAGCTGACTTCGGTCGGGCCACCCCGTCCGAAGATCCGTGCGCCAAGAATGCCTATCTCATACAACACCATCAAGGGGACAGCCATCAAGAGCATGGTAAAGAGGGTCGCATCGGGCGTGACAATGGCCGACAGGATCAAGGCGGCCATGATCTCATGCTTCCGGTATTTTGCGAGCGTCGCCCCCGTCACCACGCCGAGCCGCGCCAGGATGGTGAGCACCAGCGGCAACTCAAATGCACAGCCGAAGATCAGTAGAAACTTCACATTGAAATCGATGTAGGTGCCGACGCTCAAGAGCGGGGTCACGTCGTGGTCCATACCGAAGCTGACGAAAAAGTCGATGACCAGCGGGAGGATGACAAGATTGCAAAAGACCAACCCGAGCGCAAAGAGCGCCCCGGCCAATGCGAACAGCGGAAAGCCCCAGCGCTGCTCCTTCGGGAGCAGCGCCGGTTCAATAAACTTCCAACATTGATAGAAGATGACCGGAAGGCTCGCCAGAAGCGCCGCCAGAAAGGACACTTTGATCGAGGCGAATAGAGCTTCCGTTGGTCCGTAAAATACCAGCTGGTTGGGAAACGGACGATTCAGCCAGGCGACCATCTCGCTGGAAAAGGCGAACGACACCATCAGGGCCACGAGCATCGTGGCGCCGATGATGATCAACCGCTTCTTGATCGTCTGGATATGTGCGGCCAGGGGATTGAGGATCTGTGCCATGACTCCGGTTCCGGTTGCTGGCTGATCTCAGCCCCACAACGATGCGCCTCAACGTGGAGCAGCCTGCAGATCCTGGTCTCGATAGACTCGGATCAACTCGGCCATCTTGTCTTTCTTCGCCAACTTCTCTTTGTGCAACTGCTTGGTCGACTGCTCTTCAGCCGGAGTCCGTACATGGCGCTTCTGCAATTGGACTAATTCCAGGTCGAGACGGTGATGAGACTCTTCCAATGCACGGAATTCGTGACTGGACTGGCGCAACCGTTCCGCAATCATACTGTCTGTCAGCATGTCGCACCTCCTGGTTATGAGTTACTGCAGCGGGTCGAGACGTCCTCCCTCACGAGCGACTTCTTCGGTCAATCGAACAGACTCCGATCGAATCGGATCCAGTTCCATCAGTAGCGCATCTTCTATGGGGTTGCTGTAGTAGGTTGGTCGGGTCGACACGTCGCGAAATCCAAGACTTCGGTAGAGTGCATGCGCGGCATGGTTCGAGGCCCGCACTTCAAGCAGGGCGCGCACGGCCGTCTGTGCAGCCCCAACCTCTAACGCCTGTGAAACCAAGGCGCGTGCGATGCCTTTGTGCCGCATCGACTCGATGACCGCCAGGTTCATCAGCCGTATTTCCTCAAAGACGACCCAGAAACAGAGATACCCGATAATCGAGACGGAGCTACTGTCGCCGGGCGCGACCTGCTTGGCCAATAAAAAATGTGCAAACGGATTACCGCTCAGTTCGGCCTCCAACATTTTGCGCGTCCAGGGGGCCGAGAAGCAAGCTTCTTCAAGGCGCAGAATGTCCGGCAGCGCCTCGACGGTCGCCGGCTCGATCACCCAATCATCCTGCTCACCAAGCCGCATCGTCACAACCCGCTCTTCCCTTTTCCTCGCGCAGCCCGCCGATCCCCCGACTGAGCCCGTACCGCCGCCGCACGAGCCGTCATTTTTTTCGCGACGCGTTCCTGCCGCAGCTGCACCGGCGAGATGCCGCCGGACTCTTCATACTTCAGTTCCGCTGCGGTACGCTGGACATACAGCGGACTGACCCCAACCCCTGCCTGCTCACCGCGCCGAAGCCGCTCGATGCCTGCCAATCCAATCGAGACGGCTGAAGGTCTCATGGCAGCCTCAGGCGCTTCAGTCACCGTGATGGCGGATAGGATCGAGGCACGAATAGCCGGAGCTTCCGTCGTCCAGCCTTCCCCAAAGAGGAGCGCCGACTCCGTGAGGCTGCGCCCTAACATGACGGACGTGCCCACCTGCTCCGAAACCACTCGTTCCAACCGACCCTCGCCGGTCCAGCGAAACTGTGCCCAGTAGAGTTCCCCGCGCCGACTATTGAGAACGGGACAGAGGAGCGCCGAGGTGCCTCTCAGGTTCCAGGCCAGACCTTCAAGTGTCGGCACGACCGCCAACGGCAGCTGACTGATCGTCCGGAACCCGAGGAGCGTTGCCAGGCCGACGCGAAGTCCCGTAAAGGACCCCGGGCCGATCGAGACGACAAGTCCGTCCAATTGCTTGAGCGTGAGACCCGTCTCGCGAAACAACCGATCGATCGTCGGCAACAAGAGTTTGGCATGCGACCCGGCCGCATCCTGCTCGTGACAGGCCAGGACGCGCGAGCCGTCGAGAATCGCGACACTCTGCCAGGACGTGGCCGTTTCGACTGCCAACACTTTCATCGAAGCGACACCTGCGGGAGGTCAGATGCCGGAAGCGGCTGATTCGGAATCATCTCGTGAAACGTGACCTGCACGCTTCCCTTTCCGTTCCCATCTTCCAACGAAATCTTAAAGGGTCGAAGCAACCGTCCTGCGCTTGCTGCACCCGTCGCCTCACCCTCGCCGATCGCACGGAAGTCCTCGTACTGAATCGTGGCTTCCACGGAACCGGACTCCGTCAGCCGATCTTCCTGCACGACGAGCCATGTCTGCCGCTCAAACCAGAGCCGCCGGCGTATGACTGGTACGCCGTTGGAAGAAGGCCCTGACACATCCAGCCGGGCACGGTCCCCGTCAGCCACAAGGGCAGCCGTCTCGTCCTTCGCAATCGTACCGGTACCCAACAGACCACCCATCGCCCAGACGCTCAATTGAAAGGGCCTGGCGAGCTTGCCCATTTCGCTCATATCGGAAGGATTCCCGGAGAGCACACGGCGCATCGTCGGCAACCGCAACGTATACTGGTCGCCCGTCTGCACGAATTCGAAGAGTTCGCTGCCGATCGCGGTAAACCCGCGCAGGCGCATGGCGTCTGGACGACGATAATACAAGGCTCCCTCTATCCGAGACGCGATCGGAATGATCCCGCCTCGCACCTTCGCGCTGAAGAGCCCCTTCATCGTCTGAATCGCGGCTTCCCGCTGAATCAGTACCGCCGTCAACTCCTCCACCGTCGCCTGCTTGAGCGCAACCTCCTCACGCGGCGGGACAGCCGCGCAGTTGGAAAACAGGGGAACGGCAAAGCAACACAACAGCAAGAGCGCCCAGCGACGCCCGCGCTTCTCTCCCCTGACGCCGGCGCCTCGCGTGATCAGTCGAGTCTCGACGCTGTTCGTCCAACGAGCACAGCCGACGAGGTAATCGATGCGCCTTGGGGCAACGGGAGTCGGCGGGTGAGACCCTACGCGTTGCGCTTCCACAACGGCGCGCCCATCTGTTCCACCTTTATGCCAGCACCACATCTAACGCCTCTCCCACTTCCTTGATCCCGATCAATTCAATCCCATTGATCGGCTCCAGCTTGGCCAAGTTCCGCTCCGGCAACAGGCAGCGGGTGAATCCCATTTTTGCCGCTTCACGAATCCGCATTTCCGCCTGACTGATCGCGCGCACTTCACCGCCGAGCCCCACTTCACCCAACACCAACAGACCAGGCTCAATCGGCACTTCTCGCAAACTCGACGTGACTGCCGCCACAATACCCAAATCTATGGCCGGCTCATCGATATGCATCCCCCCAACGACGTTGACATAGACATCCTGCCCGGATAGATGCATGCCCAGCCGCTTCTCCATGACCGCGAGGAGCAGCGAGACTCGATTCTGCTCCACGCCATTCGCCATACGTTTCGGCATCGCATAACTCGTGGAGGACACCAAGGCTTGCAATTCGACCAGAATCGGCCGCGATCCTTCGAGGCTCGAGACCACGACCGACCCCGTGGTGCGCTGCGACCGTTCCGCCAAAAACAACTCGGAGGGGTTACTCACTTCCTCCAGCCCGCAGTCTTTCATTTCGAACACACCGATCTCGTTCGTTGAGCCAAAACGATTCTTCACCGCGCGGAGGATCCGAAAGCTATGGCCCTTATCCCCTTCGAAATAGAGCACCGTGTCGACGATGTGCTCCAGCAGCCTCGGCCCGGCAATCGCGCCTTCCTTGGTCACATGCCCGATGATGAAGACCGGCACATTGCTGCGCTTCGCGTACCACATCAACTGGCCTGCCACCTCTTGCACCTGGCTGATGCTGCCTGGCGCAGAGGTAATCTGTTCCGTATAGACCGTTTGAATCGAATCAACGACTACGGCCGCAGGCTGGATCTCCTGCACGGCCTTGAGGATCTGTTCGAGGGACGTTTCCGCCAGGATGAGCAGATTCGGATGCTCGATGCCGAGCCGCTGCCCCCGCATCTTGATCTGCCTCGGAGATTCCTCTCCAGAGACATACAGCACCGGTTCTTCCTTGGAAGACAGGCGCGGGAGCGCCTGGAGCAGCAGGGTTGTCTTCCCGATGCCAGGATCGCCGCCGATCAGGATGACCGAGCCAGGAATGACACCCCCGCCCAGCACCCGGTCGAATTCACCGATATTCGTCAGCCGACGGTCTTCACCCACGACTTCGATCTCGGCAATCGGCGTCGCCTTCGCCTGCGCAATCTTCATCGCAGCAGGCCGCCCCTTCCCCGTCGGCGCCTGCCGTTCCTCTTTCATCGTATTCCAGCCACTGCAATCAGGGCAGCGACCAAGCCATCGCGGCGACTCGTGGCCGCAAGCCTGGCAGGAAAAACTCGTTTTCGCTTTCATGCAGAGGAGCCTTCGTAAGAGGAAAACCGAGACTTATAGTAAATGATAGAGGGAGGTGAATGGAAGATACGGGAGTCAGCCAAAATCCTGAGCCTAGAGCGGTGAAGCTCACGCCGCTAGACGTTCTATTTGAGTTCACCGACAACTACGCCAGATGGCTCTGCGCAAAATCGAGCACCCCGACTAGTACATACTCAAGCACAGTCACAACGCACGTAGTCCACTTTGACCACGTGCGTCGCGCAGTAACCCTAAGACCTCAAGTCGAATCCTGGTGCACGCGATACACCATATTTTCCCATCAAGTGCCCAGTGACAATCTCATAGTTCTGCACATTGCAGAGCTGATCATCTACATATAGGTGTCCATAGCCCTTGTCGACAATGCCAAGATCGTGCGCCAATCGGCGAAAATCTTCAATGAAGTGGATTCGAGGTAGAAGCAGGCTTGACGCAAAATAGTTCGCCTGGAACTCCATACGAGCAATATCGCTACCGTCAATGATCGCCCTGCGCTGGAGCACAAAGTCTGACTCGTCGCAGGATTCGCGAACTAGATACTTGCCGTGACCAAGTAAATGGTGTGCGAGTTCGTGCGCCAATGTGAAACGGCTTCTACCGGCATTGGGGGTATCGTACTCATACACGTCAATGACGAGTGGATCAAACTGGATACAACCGAGGACAGGCCTGAGTGAATCTGCAGGTCTTGGGACATGGAAGTTCACAGACAGACCCACTCGCTTCGCCTCACGAGCACGTAGATCATCCAGCGAGACTACACCGCCCGCATAGCCAAGCTCTGAAAGAATCTCACTGCTACGACTCTCAAGATCATTCTTCTCGTAAAATTGAACCTGATTCACAAGCTTGCTGCGGGGATTCGAAATTTTCCTGACTTGGGCAGGAGTCAAACCAGAATCAAGAGCAGTATCTTCAAAAAAGTCCCATAGCGAATTTGTTTCTCGAACAGGAGATTGCAAGTAAAGATCGAAGGCCAAGCTCTGAAAGTTTTGATCAGAGAGTCCTGCCTCCACATGGGTTCTACCCCATTTCCACGGACGGTTGAGTTAAGAGTTGCTCCCCCTGTTGCTGTTGATCGAGTCTCCGCCGCTGCCGGGGATTGTGCCAGCGCTCGATGTAATCAAAGATATCCGCTCTCGCCTCGGCTCTCGTTT